>NZ_AJXD01000014.1:0-18508 GCF_000264725.1 Acinetobacter sp. HA
ATTTTTTTATCACTCAAACAAAGATCAGGGATACTGTAATTCCCCACATTACCATCGCAATCAGTACATCAAGATATCAGTTCACAGCAACAAGCCATGAAAGGCTGTCAGGCTCAACTGATTGGTGCTATGCGTCATAGAATGGAAGCGACACCTGCATTTTTTCAGCGATGGTTTGGTCAAGGCATCCATCGCGAGTCTCTACGTAAGGCTCCTACGATTATGATCAGGATCACATGCATGGTAAAGCTTGACTGACTCATTACGGTCTTTCTCAACCAAGCTATCCTTCTTACTCTATTCCTTCTTCGACTGCTTTTGCAGAAGCAGTCTTTGCCGGACTGGGTTATGGTCTGGTGCCGGATTATCAGATTGCAGATCGGTTTCAACAAAACACTTTGCTAGAAATCCTTCCAGAATGCAGAACAGATGTGAAACTGTATTGGCATCCCTGGAAACAGCAGTCACCAGCTTTACAACAACTCACCCAAACTATTCTAGAACAGGCAGAGCAACATTTAAATTATCCCATTCCAATTTAGACTGCTCTGCCACGTTCAAATAAATGAACAGCTAAATTATGAGGCTTTCCACTGCCCGATCAGATGAATATTGACCTTTTCACCTACACCAGCTGTGGCTTTTTTCATACCGAAATCTGAACGGTTAATCACTGTTTTCGAATTCACATCAAGTAAATTCGGGTTGGTTTTATTTGGTATTAGCGTGGTATCAAAAACCACTGGACGCGTCACACCCCGTAAAGTCAAATTACCCAATACCTGATAGCGGTTCGTTCCATTTGGTTTAAACTGGGTACTTTTAAAATTCACAGTTTTATAACGTGAAGCATCAAACAGATCTTCACCCATAATCATATTTTTTAGACTTGGCTTGGACAGCTGTAGACTATCTACCTGCATGGTAAATTCAGTTGAAGCCTGTTGTGGTTTTTGAGGATCAAACTGCATCGAGGCTTGGAATTGCTGAAAACTTCCCTTTACGACAGTCAAACCCAATGAATTAATACTAAAACCCACGCTACTTTTAGGCGTCAAGCTCCAGCTGGCAGAGGCTGCTGATATACTTACTACTGAAAGGCATCCTGCATAGGCTATATTTTTTAGGATAAGATTCATTGTGTTGCTCCCTAACAATCAAATGAACTCCTCACCTTAAAACAGTTTTAGCTCAGATTCGTTTTATCATTCGTTTTAAACTTGTGTGCCAATTGTTGATAAGTCTCAGTATTTTTAAACTTATGTAAAAACTCGCTGGTTCCTAAAGGAAATGCTGATTCCATAATGTCACCACGATAATAGGCTTCCCGTAATGGTGTTGCTGAAATGGCACCGACTAGACTGTCTAGTTCCACCATTTCCCATTCTGGGAACAGTCTTAAATAATAAGAGGACTCATCTTTAAAATGTCCAATCAGACCAACTTTAGCATTTAGCTCTGCCACTCCTGCAACCAGTAATTTTACCAGTTTTTGCCATTTTTCATCATTATAGACATCAATGACATGTACGAATTTAATACGCTTCTGATCTGCTTCGGAAAAATTCGACAAGATCATTTCTTCACGTTCAGAGGCCAGAAATGGGTTTTTAATATTACGTTCCTGCTGCGCTGATCCTAAAGCCAGAATCACCTGCTGGCTTTGCTGCAAAGCAATTTTAATGGTTTGCATATGTGCCAGATGAAAAGGCTGGAAGCGACCAATAAAAACCAGATAATCAAATTTATATTTCATAGCACATCTTACTTTTATGAACGCATCAGTTATGTCGTAGGCAAATTTTTACGACATAATAAGCGCCAATAAATTCATATTAATAAAGCAAGGATAGTACGATGACACTGAGCTGTATTCAACAACCACATCAGCATTTAAATGCGAATTTAGACAATGGCATACTGACCTTAGCCATTCACCGTCCTGAAGCGAAAAATGCGTTATATAGCGAGCTGTATCTCTGGATTGCGAAAGCTTTAGATGAAGCTGATCGGGCGCCTGAAGTTCGTGTAGTTGTATTACGTGGTCAGGATGCAGACTTTAGTGCGGGCAATGATATGCAGGATTTTATGAAATCTGCTGCGAAGAAAGGTCAGGCACCCGCCGCTGAAGGCCCACCGTTTGTTTTACTGAAATCTGCTGCAAAATTTTCCAAGCCATTGATTGCAGCCGTGCGTGGTGTTGCAATCGGCATTGGTGTGACGATCTTATTGCATTGTGATCTGGTCTATAGTGACAATACTGCTCTGTTCCAGATTCCATTTGTCAGTCTGGGTCTATCGCCTGAAGGCGCTTCAAGCAAGCTGTTGATTCAGCAGGCGGGTTATCATAAAGCCGCCGAATTATTGCTGACTGCGCAAAAATTCAATAGTGAAAAAGCACTCGACGCAGGTCTGGTGAATAGCATTGAAGAAGATGTTTACACCAAAGCAGCAGCACAAGCTGCCCAGCTCTCTGCCCTGCCATTGGCATCACTGGTGCAATCTAAAGCCTTGATGAAACACAATGTGAATGAAATTGTGGAATGGATTGACCATGAAGCAGAAATTTTCATGCAGCGTGTAGGCTCGCCAGAAATGCTGGAAGCGGTTCAAGCCTTTATGCAAAAACGTAAACCTGATTTCACACAATTCAACTAATTCTGAAACTTATCTTTTAATTGAGGCAGTTTAGACTGCCTCAATCTTTTATATTTTTGAAAGAATCCAGCTTATGACAAATGAAAACTCCCAAACGACTTCTCAAACAACTGATAGTTCAAATCCTGACAAGACGCGTTATTACGAGCCGGCACCACAGGATATTGATGTAGAGAATTTTCGCAAGGTCATTGAAAGCCGCCGATCAGTGCGTAAATTTACCAAAAAACCAATCCCTGCCGAGGTATTAGATGCCTGTCTGGATCTGGCACTACTGGCACCAAATTCATCAAATCTGCAGCCATGGACATTTTATGTTGTGCAGAACCCATCCAAGAAAAAGCATCTGGTGAAAACCTGCATGAGCCAGCTGGCCGCTAAAACGGCTTCTGAACTGATTGTTTGTATTGCACGTACTGACCGCATTGATGAAATGGCGAAACTGAATATTAGTGAGTTTCCATTTCCTGAGGCGCCTCCAGCAATCAAAAAGTACTATAAGTACATTCCCTATAACTACAAGACAGGTTATCTGAATGCCTTTGGTAACTTTAAGAAAGTCGCTTTCAAAGTAGCCCGTACTCTGGATAAGCAAATGCCAGTTTCTGCTTTCAGCCCCGCTGATGCAAAACTATGGGCGACTAAAACCACGGCGCTGGCTTGTGAAAATCTGGTTTTAGCTTTACGCGCTTATGGTTTTGATAGCTGTATGATGGAAGGCTTCGATGAGCCCATGGTTCGTGAAATTCTGGAATTAAATGACGAACAGTATCCAGTCATGGTGATTGGTGCAGGTGAACGTGCTAAAGATGGGGTATTCTTCCCGCAGTACCGTTTTGATCGTGAGTTGTTTATTCAGAAGATTTAAGTACGTTTATTGAATGAATATCACGGCCTCGACTGTTTTCTTAAATTAACTGATATACGCGTAGGCATTTTCGTTACTTTGACAGGCCAAAGTAACCAAAGCCATTGCCAGACAGAAGGTTCATCCTTGAACCTCTGTCTGGCAGGTGACATCCATGTCACCTCAATGTAAATTCACTACTATTTTGAAAAGAAATAATATTTGATACGCGGATGGCGAAAAGGAAGAAATCTATTTAGAGCAAATACAAGTCGATGCTAAATCATTTTTTAAGAATAGTTCGCTCTTAATTTCCGATAATCAATCCAGTTACAATGAAATCCGACCGGCACCCGAACTGGTAAATGAATCGTTGCAATGGGTCCTTCTGTAATATGCTGGGCATCCAGAATTACCACTTTCGAGGGGCTACAATCTAAAGCATGGATATAAGACATTAACCATCCATCATTTTCTGCCTGAGCATTTTCCCGTGCGACAAAGACTGCCTCACCAGTGACCCAGTTTTCTCCAAAGGAATAACTTTCTGTGGTTCTGGTTCTTAAATTAAAACACATCACCGTATTGCTGCTGACATGGGAAGGATCATCAAATTCACCAAAATAAATACTATAGATATAACGATACTGTCGCCCAATAAATGCTTCATTAATCCGTGGAAATTCCTGCTTGATATTTGATAATACGGTTCGTGTCACTTTTCCTGTTCCTTGTTCAAAAATAAAGCGCTCTAGTCGTATATCCTGATCTTCAATCGGTCCCTGAATCGAGCGGATCAATGCTTTGGAGTGCACTACCGCATCCATCACTATATCGCCAGTATTCAGATCATAGGCATTCACGGTATGAAAAATAAAACAGGGATCAATCTCATACCAGCGCATGTCAGTGACTTTGCCACCAAAAGGTAATACACCTATACGTGCCTGTCGTTTTGGATTCCATTGATAAGGCAGCATTGAACCTTTTAAAGCACTGCGAACCGAGAAATTCACATTCAGATCCAGAATCAGCACCTGAGATTTGGTAATAGCACAATCATGAATCATCGGTCCATGTTTCACTGGAAACTCGACCTGGTGTTTTAATTTACCGTGCGAATCTATATGCAGATAAAAAACTTTATTTTGGCTCAAGGCATCATAGCAAACTGCATGAATATCCCCTGTTTCGGGATCAACATGCGGATGAGCTGTGAATGGTAAATCCTCTTCATTTTTAAAAAGATGATGTCGTTCGGATTCCAGCTTACTATTGACTTCAACTGGATAAGCACCCGCTTCAACTAAAGCCCAGATTTTTCCAGCAAAGTTAATGACATTGGTATTCACGGCATCAGCAACACCTCGCGTTTTGCCTGGAATCAGTGGTCGGTGAAGTTTCTTCTGCACGCTGGCAACTCCGACGTAACTGCTCTTATACCAATGTGCCTTACCGCCTTTCAGTCTCAAGGCATGAATCATGCCATCGCCAGTGAACCAATGATAATTTCTGGGATTTTTGACCAGAATTGGATTTGGGCCAATCCGCATTAGTGCACCATCGAGTTCTACCGGAATCTGTCCTTCTACCATGAGTTGAGTAGAGAAATGCTCCTGCCGTTGCGGGGCAAATATACTATCCAGATAAGGATTATCATTGGAATAGAGAATACGACTATGCAGAATTTCTGCACTGTATTGAATGGATTTACTAAGCGTATTTTTGAGCATTCTGCTCAGCGGTTTTGGCCAATGCATTGTTATTTTCCTTATTGTATTTTTTATCTGGAGTGCTATGGCAAATTTTATAATAACAAAAGCAGTTTGACTGTTTTTTAAATGTAGACTGACGGCGCGCCAGGATGAACACGCCGTAATGAATATGATATGAATAATACTTTGAGTTTAGACTTTAATATCCAGCAGCTGGATAAACTCAAAAGCCGGCTCTTCATAAGGATGGCTTTCTTTTAAGGCTTTAGCGACCTTGACTGCCTTTTCATCTGGCACCAGAATTTCTACCCGCCATTCCTCTACCTGTTCCAGTTGACCGACTTCACCAATATGAGGATCTGCACCTTCTTGCGGCTTAAACTGTCCGGTTCCCAAAACCTGCCAAGCGCAATTGGTATATTCCCCAATGCCACCGCCTCCTGCTGCAAACACTGCATTTTTAGTATCTTCCAAGTTTTCGTCCGGTACGTAATAAATCAGCTTTAACATATATTCCTTCCTGAAATTCAGATATTTATTGTATTTTTAAGGGCTTGGGTAATTATCTTCAATGCAGGATTTTGAGAATTCTTGTTAAATGTTGCATACAAGCCTAGTTTTGGGAGCACCTGATCCGTCTGGATGATTTTCACATGATCATTCAAAAATCTCAGCAAATACTCAGGAGCAAAACTAAAACCCATCCCCATATTGGTCAGATTGATATGTTGCAACACATTGGTCACCCACAGTAGCTGCTCATGTTCGAGTTGATCAATATTGAGCAACTGATCCAGCTTTTCATAAAATACGGGTGAAGCATTCTGCTCACACATAATTATATTCTGATTTTTCAGTTCCTGTAATTTCAGGATTCGATCTGTGGGATGCAAATGCTGAGCAGCTAGCAAGTAAATCTGTTCGGTCAATAAATGAATATTGTCAAAATCTGGATGATCCAGATGAAAACGGGTAATACATAAATCCAGTTCAGCATTTTTTAGCCGCTGAATCTGCTCCATACAGGTCAGGCTATGTAAGTGAATTTTTAAGTCCGGCATGGTTTTTTTAAGCTGCGCCAGAATCTGAGGCATCACCTTGATTTCTGCAACATTCAGAAAGCCAATATGAATCTGATTATTTTTCTGCTGTGCGACCTGGCGTGCTGCTGCCACTGCCAGCTTGGCATTTTCTAATGCTTTTTCCGCATAGATCAGAAAAGCCCGCCCTTCATCGGTAAGTTTGACTTTTCTGGATGAACGATCAAACAGATTTACTCCAACTTCCTGTTCCAGATCCTTAATTTGCTGGCTTAATGACGGTTGAGCGGTAAACAGCTTTTCGGCAGCCTTGGTAAAACTTTGTTGCTGCGCCACAGTCATAAAATAGCGTAAATGTCGAAGTTCCATAAGCTGCCCGGTTTCTGATCAGGTCAGCATCTTAAGATTATGACCCGCGCATTGCAAATAAGAATAGGTCGATAGTTTATATGAATATCGCTATATGAACAGATCCTGTTTGACTAGACTGCATGACCATATAGATCGCTTGTTCTTCACGCATATACATGGAGTCTTGTATGACACAGCATTATGACACTGATGTTTTGATCATTGGTACCGGTCCTGCAGGTTCAACATTGGGTTTGGCTTTGGCCAACTATGGTATCAAGGTACAACTGTTTACCCAGTTTAGCTGGCTGGCCAATAGTCCACGCGCACATATTACTAACCAACGTGCCATGGAGGTATTACGTGATTTAGGAATTGAAGAACAGGTCAAAGAAATTGCTACACCTTGGGAACAAATGGGTGAAAGCCTGATTACTACCAGCTTGGTTGGCGAAGAAATTGCGCGCATGAGTGCCTGGGGTACCGGTGATGAACGTCATGGTGACTATATCAAAGGCAGTCCATGCCCACTGGTTGATCTGATTCAGCCAAAAATGGAAGCTTTACTGGTGAAGAATGCGGGTGAACGTGGCGCCGTTTATAACTTTAATACTGAATATCTCTCTCATGTACAGGATGAAGATGGCGTCACAGCAACTTTCCTGAACCGGATTACCAATACTGAATTTAGCTTAAGAGCGAAATATCTGGTCGGTATGGATGGTGCCAAGTCACGAGTACTGGAACAACTTGGTTTGCCATTGGAAGGTGTCATGGCCCGTGCCGGTACAGTGTATGTGACCTTTAAGGCTGATTTGACTAAATATGTGCAGCACCGCCCTGCTATCCTGCAATGGATTGTCAATCCGGAAGCGAGTTTTGGTGATCTTGGTATGGGCTTACTGCGTGCCATCACACCATGGAATGAATGGATTATGGGCTGGGGCTTTGACATTTCCAAAGGTGAGCCACAAGTCAGTGAAGAACAGGTTCGAGCACGTCTCAATACATTTGTTGGTGCTGAAGTAGAAGATGTCGAAATTCAAAAACTGTCTTACTGGTATGTGAACCAGACCTGGGCAACCGAATATTCCAAAGGCCGTGTGTTCTGTGGCGGAGATGCAGTGCATCGTCATCCACCATCCAGTGGTTTAGGTTCAAATACCTGTATGCAGGATGCCTTTAACCTGGGCTGGAAACTGGCTTATGCAGTCAAGGGC
This sequence comes from Acinetobacter sp. HA, assembly GCF_000264725.1. Lineage (NCBI taxonomy): Bacteria > Pseudomonadati > Pseudomonadota > Gammaproteobacteria > Moraxellales > Moraxellaceae > Acinetobacter > Acinetobacter sp. HA. The sequence goes on from NZ_AJXD01000014.1 coordinate 7,832, forward strand.
TGGGCTGCGCCTTCCCTGCTGGATTCCTATACAACTGAACGTGCACCTGTGGGCAAGCAGATTGTGGCGCGTGCGAACCAGTCACGTTTTGACTATAAATACCTGAAAGAAGTCTTTGGTTTTGATCAAGGCGTGACCACACAAAAACAAATGCTGAAACGTATCTTTGCTGAAGATGAGCAAGGTGCTGAAATCCGTCAAAAGCTGTTTAAAGCATTGGCAGTTAAAAATTATGAGTTTAATGCGCAAGGTGTAGAGTTAAATCAGCGCTATACCTCCAATGCAGTCATTAGCGAAGCTGAGCCTGAAAGATTTGAGCGTGATCAGCAGCTTTATCTGCAAGCAACAACACGTCGGGGTGCTAAAGTGCCACATACCTGGCTGGTTAATACCAATGCAGTCCACTCTTACCGGTAAAGGTCGTTTTACCCTGCTGACTGGTTTATCGGGTAAAGGCTGGAAACAGGCGACCGAATCACTGAACTTACCTTATTTGGATGTAATTCAAATCGGTTCACGTGACTACCGCGATGTGTATGGCACCTGGAATGCCAAGTCTGAAATTCATGACTCTGGTGCAATTCTGGTTCGTCCGGATGGTTATGTCGCATGGCGTTATCAGGACAGTACCAATGATCAGTTTGATTTTGTGAATACACTGAAGGCGGTGTTGAAACAGATTCAATTAACTGTTTAGAGATAAAGAGCCACCTTCGGGTGGTTTTTCTTTATTAGTGGTAAAAGAATTATAGTTGTCGATCATTAAGATTATACATCTTTTCCCTAATATCTCATTATTTTAAAAATACCCTACGGCATAGATGCCACTCGTCAACTCGTAGGACATAGATGCCCATCAGGCTAACAAAGGATTTTGGTTACTTTACGGAATATATTTCTCATTCTTCAAAGTAACCAAGACGCTTCATTAAAAGTAATACACACATAAAATCAAAAATGAAAAAAGCCACCTCTCGGTGGCTTTTATTAAATCTGATGATCAAGAACCCTGTAGCAAATAACTGCCTAGCAAAAATAGCACCTGTAAACCAACAATAAAACCAAATAACCACCAACCTTTCTGACGTAGTTCCGTTCTATCTATTATTCTGAATGTTTTAGCCATGTCATCACCTCATACATGAGTGTTGATACTGAAATGATCTATATCATCTTTGCTTTAAAGTGCATATATATTGTGCATAAATTACACAATATCACCTCTATACCTATATAAAAGCAAAATCCAAACCAGTTCAGTGAGAGATTAAAAAATATTTCAAAATACTGAAAAAGCAAAAAGCCACCCACTGGTGGCAATTGATGAAGCTAGTCTAAACAAAAGTAAATGATTTTTCTAGTTTTACTAATTTCCCATAAGTTCAAATTATAAAAAAGGGTCGCTACTGCGACCCATTTTTTGAAGCTAAATCAGATTAGCCAATGAACTTACGCGCATTACGGAACATACGTAACCAAGCACCATCCTGATCCCAGTCTTCTGGTTTCCAAGAATGCTGGATTGCACGGAAGTTACGCTCAGGGTGTGGCATCAGGATCGTTGCACGACCATCTTTAGAGGTCACACCAGAGATACCTTCAGGCGAACCGTTCGGGTTCAATGGATATTGCTCAGTTGCATTACCCTGGCTATCTACATAACGCATGATTACCTGGTTATTGGCATTCAACGCAGTAATGCTTTCAGCTGATGCAACCACATGACCTTCACCATGAGCCACAGCGATTGGCAGGATTGAGCCTTCCATACCTTCAAGCAATACAGAATGAGATTTCTCTACACGAACGTTTACGCTACGCGCTTCAAATACTTCTGACTTGTTGCGATGGAAACGAGGCCATGCATTCGCACCTGGAATCAATGGAGCCAATTGAGACAACATCTGACAACCGTTACAAATACCTAAAGAGAAGGTTTCCTGGCGGTTGAAGAATTTCTCAAACTGGTCACGCAGTTGCTGGTTAAAGAGTACTGATTTTGCCCAGCCGCCGCCTGCACCCAATACGTCACCATAAGAGAAGCCACCACATGTCACCAGACCTTCGAAATCATCAAGGCTGATACGGCCTGCCAACAGGTCGCTCATGTGTACGTCAACTGTACTAAAACCAACTTTGTCGAACGCAGCTGCCATTTCGACATGACCGTTGACACCTTGCTCACGCAGAATAGCCATGCTTGGACGACGTGAGTTAATGAACGGTGCTTCGATTTGCTCATTCAGGTCGAATGTCGGTTGAGCAATCAAACCTTTGTGCGCTTTGTCTGTAACTAATGCAAATTCCTGATCCGCAGTTTCTACGTTGTCACGTAAACGTTGGATTTGGTGAGAAACTTCAGTCCAAGCTACTTGCAAATCGCTACGTTCAAGTACAAGACCATTTACAGATAATTGGTCTGTATTGTTCACAGTACCAACTACGCTGATAGCATCTTTTAATGTAGATGCTGCAACTTCAGCTTGTAACGCTTCCCAATCTGCTTTCGCGATTTGAAGCACTGCACCAATTTCTTCAGCAAATAGACCTGCAACTGATTGTTCTTCAAGTGCTACGCCTAGACGTGAAGCGAACATCATTTCCGCAACAGTTGCGATTAAGCCACCGTCACCGATGTCATGGTACGCCTTGATTAAGCCACGGTTGTTCCAGTCTTGAACCAGAGCAAAGAATGCTTTGAAGTCATCGAAGCTATCAACATCAGGAGTTACTGAACCGATTGCTTTGTAAACCTGAGCCAGGATCGAACCGCCAAGACGGAATTGACCTTTAGACAAGTCGATACGTACCAGTACAGACTCAAGGTTTTTAAGCTCAGGTGTTAATGTTTTACGAACATCAGTGACTGGTGCAAATGCAGTAATCACGCCTGACATTGGAGAAGTCACGGATTTATCTTCGCCTTCGTCATTCCAGGTGGTACGCATTGAAAGCGAGTCTTTACCGACTGGAATTGCGATACCCAATGCTGGGCACATTTCCATACCAATCGCTTTAACGCCTTCAAATAACGCTTGATCTTCACCCGGTTGACCCGCAGCAGCCATCCAGTTTGCAGATAGTTTAATATCGCTAATTTGATCAATCTTGGCAGACATAATGTTCGAGATTGATTCAGCAACAGATAAACGTGCAGATGCAGCTGGGTTTAACAATGCAACTGGTGGACGTTCACCCATGGCCATTGCTTCACCTGTATAACCTACAAGGCTTGTTGTGGTGACTGCAGCATCCGCTACAGGCACTTGCCATGGACCAACCATCTGGTCACGTGCAACCATACCGGTAATCGAACGGTCACCAATGGTGATCAAGAATGATTTAGAGGCAACAGTTGGGTTCTTAATAACACGATAAATCGCATCTTTCAGATCAGTCACTTTAGACGCATCAAAGTCGTCGCCTTTGCGTTCAGCTGTTTCGTATGAGCGGCTCATACGTGGTGTACCGCCAAGCATCACCTGCATTGGCATATCCACAGGCTTGTTGCCGAATAACGGATCTTCAACAGTCAAGTGACGCGCTTCAGTCGCTTCACCCAATACCGCAAACGGACAACGTTCACGTGCACAGATTGATTCAAATAATTCTAATGAAGACGGGCGGATCGCAAGCACATAACGTTCTTGTGCTTCGTTTGACCAGATTTCCATTGGAGACATACCTGGCTCAAGCGATGGAATCTTACGCAGATCAAGTACCGCACCAAGCTCGTGATCGTTCACAAGTTCAGGCATTGCATTTGAAATACCACCCGCACCTACATCGTGTACTGAAACGATCGGGTTGTGATCTTCCATGCGCCAGCAAGTATCAATCACTTCCTGACAACGGCGTTCCATTTCCGGATTTTCACGCTGTACAGAAGCGAAGTCCAGGTTTTCACCAAGTTTACCGCTGTCTACAGAAGACGCTGCACCACCGCCAAGACCGATCAGCATCGCAGGACCACCAAGAACAATCAGAAGATCACCTGGCTGGATTGCATCTTTTTCAACATGGTCTGAACGGATGTTACCGTAACCACCGGCAATCATGATTGGCTTATGGAAGCCTTTGACTTCACCATTTACATTTTGTTCAAACGTACGGAAGTAACCATTTAATGCAGGACGACCAAATTCATTGTTGAATGCGGCACCACCCAATGGACCTTCAATCATGATTTGAAGTGGAGATGCCATACGTGATGGTTTGCCGTAGTTTTCTTCCCAAGGCTGTTCAAAGCCAGGAATATTCAGGTTAGATACGGTGAAACCGGTTAAACCAGCTTTTGGCTTACCACCACGACCAGTCGCGCCTTCATCACGGATTTCTCCGCCTGAACCTGTCGCTGCACCGGCAAATGGTGCAATCGCTGTTGGATGGTTGTGGGTTTCCACTTTCATCAGGATGTGAGCAGCCTGGCTCTTGTATTTATAAACGTGTTGACCGTTTTCTTCTTGCGTTGGGTAGAAACGCTGAGTATCAAAACCAACAATCACGGATGCGTTGTCTTTATATGCTGACAATACGTCTGTTGGTGATTCTTTATAGGTATTTTTGATCATCTGGAACAATGACAATGGCTGAACTTCACCATCAATGGTCCATTCAGAACCAAAGATTTTATGACGGCAGTGTTCAGAGTTTGCCTGAGCAAACATCATCAGTTCGATGTCATTCGGGTTACGGCCCAGTTTAGTGAACGCTTCTGTCAGATAATCAATTTCCTGATCAGACAGTGCAAAACCAAACTCGTTATTGGCTTTTACCAGTGCTTCTTTTCCTTGACCCAGAATATCAATCGAGTTCAAAGGTTTTGGCGCAGTTTCGATGAATAGTGCAGCCGCATCATCAATTGCATTAAATACGCTTTCAGTCATGCGGTCATGCAAGACCTGTAATGCTTCTGTAGAAAGCTCTTTTACACCCTTCAGCGTAAATAAAACACCGCGTTCAAGACGATGAACCGGTGTATTACAATTCTTGAAAATATCAGTCGCTTTCGAGGACCACGGCGAAATCGTGCCGACACGCGGTGTGACTAAAATCTGGATTTCATCACTTGCAGCCTGGTGCAGTTCAAATGATTGACCATCGTTGAGAAGCTGTAAAGCGGATTGCTGTTGTTGCTCGTTGAGCGCTTGGTCAAAAAGATAAACAAATTGACTTTCTAGTGATTGAACAGAACTAATTGACGACAAACGCGAAAGTAGTTGAGTTTTCTTAAAAGAAGAATGTGCAGGTGCACCGGCAACGATAAACATGCTGATTTTGGCTCCACGGGATGGTCTTGTGAACCATGCCACAATGTGACTTGAGAGAGCGCATATTCTACTGTGAAATACTGGAATCAGCTAGTGAGGAATTAATAAATCTGATCGCTAAACTATCAGGATTTTTAAAATAATACTTTTATTTTCAGTTAAAAAAATTTAATGTAGTCGATTAGATTAACACATTTTCTTGCAGAAAAATCAAAACCGTTAAAGTTTTATTTTTAGTCGCAAAATTGTATTATTTTTCAACAACAAATTCATCTAGATTTAAACCTTCTTACTCGCTTCAGTGTGCCAAATACCTTAAAAAACTCTCTTTTATTTGAAAATAAATATTTCTTGTCGTCTATTGAATTATCTCAATATTAAAATCATCTTTTAAAAACTCTTTACTCTTATCTCACTTTAAGACGGCAACTTATGTCGCAACTCCATATATTTTTAGCTCCATTTTTGGCATCATGCGTTAAAGAATTGATTGAATAATGATAAATGACTCAAATGCGTTGGCTGGAATTACTCTCCACTGTCCGTATTGGCAGCAAAAAGCAAAGTTCTGAACTGGCGCGTAGCCCGTTCCATAAAGACTATGATCGTATTATTTTTTCGCAAAGTTTTCGCCAGCTAAATCGTAAAACCCAGGTCCACCCTCTGACTCAGCATGATGGCATTCATACCCGTTTAACCCATTCACTGGAAGTGTCCTGTATTGGGCGTTCCCTGGGTATGCTGGCTGCGGAAAAAATCAAGGATCAGTTACCTCCCTGGATTTCTCCTGCCGATGTCGGTGCCATCATTCAGGCTGCCTGTCTGGCACATGATATTGGTAATCCGCCTTTTGGCCATGCCGGTGAATACGCTATTCGTGAATGGTTTGATGATGCCTCTCATACTGATTTCCTGAAAAACTTAAGTCCGGAGCAGGAAGCCGATGTTCGTCAGTTTGAAGGTAATGCTCAAGGTCTGCGCCTGCTGACCAAGATTGACTATCATCCTAACGATGGCGGTATGCGTTTGACCTATGCCACTTTAGGTGCTTACTTGAAATATCCATGGCTCTCTCAGACCATCGATCCTACTGGCAATACGCCAGCCAGCCATCGTCCGAAATTTGGTTGTTATCAATCTGAAAAAGAGATTTTAAAAGAAATTGCTGAACAGCTTGGACTGATACAGCTGGGTGAATATCGCTACTGTCGTCATCCCCTAACCTATCTGCTCGAAGCTGCCGATGATATCTGTTATGCCCTGATTGATCTGGAAGATGGCATCAGTCTGAATATGCTCAGCTATGCCGAAGTAGAACCAGTATTTTTAAACTTGTTAGGGGATTATGGAACACCATCCGAGATCGGGATGCCGGATACAACCTGGCAGCAAAAAATTGCTGCCCTGCGTGGCCGGGTAATGAAACGTCTGGTAGCTGAAGTCACGACGGCATTTGCCCATCACCAGCAGGAAATTCTGATGGGCCAGCTAAAAGGCTCATTGCTAGGTTATTGCAGTTCAGACATAGAGATTGGGATTAACCGGGCCAAAGAACTGGCGAGAGACAAAATCTTTGAACATCCGCAAAAAGCCGGTCTGGAAATTATTGCCCATCAGAGTCTGCAAACCATTCTGGATGCCTTTATTCCACTGACCACACCTCATAAAAATTTGAGCTTCAAGGAACAGCGCCTGATGGCGATTCTGAACCGTTCAGGTGCGCAGTTCCATGCAGATCATTATGACAATATCATGCAGGTACTGGATATTATTTCTAAGTTTTCGGATCATCAGGCCTACAACCTGGCTCAGGAACTGCATGGCAATAAAGCTGGATTAATTTAATGATTTACACGATTTGCTGATAATCTCGGCAAATCGCAACTTTTTAATTTACAGTATTTTGCCTTTGGCCCGAATGCTGACTAATATGCCCGTATTGAAATTGAGTATTTATAAAAAATGATTGGATGTCTGATTGGTGAAGTGCTGGCACTGGAAGCACCGACTGTTTTGTTGAATGTAAATGGTATCGGTTATGAAATTGATACGCCACTGACCACTTTTTGCCAGCTGCAAAAAGGCCAGAAAATTACCCTTTGGACGCATTTGGCCGTGCGTGAAGATGCCCAGTTACTTTATGGCTTTATCAATGCACAGGAAAAAACTATTTTCCGCACCTTATTAAAGGTTAACGGTGTTGGTCCCAAAATGGCGCTTGGTATTCTGTCTACCCTGAGTGTAGAAATGCTGATTCATACCGTTGAACATGAAGATGTGAATACGCTGGTGAAAGTGCCCGGCGTAGGCAAGAAAACCGCAGAACGTTTAATGATTGAATTACGTGACCGCTTTAAAGCCATGGCTTCAAGTACAGCACCAAGCAACTCTACCACTGAGCAAATCCAATTTACTGGCAATTCTGCAGTGGCAGAAGCGGAAGCTGCATTACAGTCATTGGGTTACAAACCTCTGGAAGCCCAAAAACTGGTTAATGCAGCCAAAGGTGATTTTACTGAAGCCAGTGATATTATCCGTGCGGCATTAAAGTCGATGAATAAATAATAGGAAAATGACTTAATGTTAAATAAGTTTGTTTATTCTCTTATTTATATAAATTACTCGCGACATGGATGTCGCCAGTTGAGTTGTCTTGCACTAGGTTTTAAAGCAGTGCTTAAAACCTGTTCAGGACGTACCCTCAACTCAACAAAAGATTTTTGTTACTTTTGATCTTTCAAAAGTAAAACAACGCCTACACAATGGCAGCTAAACATAAATCATTATTTGAGGCTGTTTCCGCAGCATCAAACAGCTTCAATAAAGAGATTAAGTTAATAGATATGCAAGACCGTCTCATCAGTGGTTCTGAAAAACCCGAAGATCAGTTTGATCGTGCGATTCGCCCAACCTCCCTCGATGACTACATTGGTCAGCCAGTGGTTCGTGAGCAAATGGAAATCTTTATAGGTGCAGCCCGTGGCCGTGAAGAAGCCCTTGATCATACCCTGATCTTTGGTCCTCCCGGTCTGGGCAAGACCACGCTGGCCAATATTATTGCACGTGAAATGGGTGGTAATCTCAAATCCACTTCTGGCCCAGTTTTAGAGCGTGCAGGTGACTTGGCGGCCATGCTGACCAACTTAGAGGAAGGTGACGTTTTATTTATTGATGAAATTCATCGTCTTTCACCCGTCATTGAAGAAATTCTTTACCCAGCGATGGAAGATTACCAACTCGACATCATGATTGGTGAAGGTCCTGCGGCACGTTCGATTAAACTGGATTTACCGCCATTTACGTTGGTGGCTGCTACCACACGTGCAGGTTTGCTTACCTCTCCGCTGCGCGACCGTTTCGGGATTGTGCAGCGTCTAGAGTTCTATTCAGTTGAAGACTTAACCCATATTGTGAAACGTTCAGCGAGTTTGATGGATGTGCCTATGACCGACGAAGGTGCGCTTGAAGTTGCTCGTCGCTCTCGTGGTACACCACGTATTGCCAACCGTTTACTCCGTCGTGTGCGTGATTATGCCCAAGTCAAAGGTACAGGCGAAGTGACCCAAGACATGGCACAACGTGCGCTTGATATGCTGAAAGTTGACAAAGATGGTTTAGATACGCTTGACCGTCGTTATTTGTCGATGCTGCTTGAGCGTTTCGATGGTGGTCCTGCAGGTGTTGAAGCTTTAGCTGCAGCCATGGCGGAAGACTCAGGCACGCTTGAAGATGTGATTGAGCCTTATTTGATTCAGCAAGGTTATGTCATGCGAACTGCGCGTGGTCGTATTGCTACCAATATGGCGTATTTGCAGTTTGGGTTAACACCGCCTGAGCCAAAAGATAAGTGATTTAAAAAGCAGCTTAGGCTGCTTTTTTATTTTGCTTTTAATAAAATAAATAATTTTAATTTAATCCCTAACTCAACCGTCCCAACAAAAATTTCATATAATTTTTTATTGGCAATTTTCACATTTTTAGTAGGTGCCGATATATTCAGTATTTCTTTTAAATCATTAAAATTAGATTCATCGCCTTTAAAGTTATCTCGATCTACAACTAAACCTATCATACCTAAAGTAAGTACATATACGAAATTAAAATCCTGATATGTTTCAACAATAATAGAAATCTCTGGGTCTTTAGTTAAAATCTCTAATTCTTTTAACGACTCTAAAAGTAAAAATGACTGTTGAGATAATTCTTGTCTATCAATATTTTTTAAAGCTAAAAATGAATGTCCAAAGTCTTCTTCTTTCCATTCATTACGGAGCTCAGATACGGCAATATTTACTTGTTTTTCGAGTATCTCAACTTTTCGTAAATGACCTAAAGCGGTTTTAACAAAATCCGTTTCTAAATTTTTATTATGCTGTTCTTTCCAGTCTTTTACGAATATCAAAGCTGCTATCGGTGTAAATAGTGTAGCTGCCACTACATACATATTTGATAGCGTCGATGCAACTGCATTTTCTTTTATAGCAATTTGATAGACTGATGCATAATATAAAAACAATAGATCTCTTTCATAAATCAAAAAACGATCTTCTTTTTGGTTAATATTTGCACTCCGGATTTCTTGGCATTCGTGCATAATCTGCGGATGAAATACATCGATTCAAACAAGCTCTCTGATCCTCAGTTCAAGCGATACACAGGCATCTCATGGTCAACTTTCTATTTGATGGTTGAGCAATTGCAGAAGCATGTCTCTGCCAAAGGCAGACCGCCCAAGTTAAGCCTGGAGGATCAGGTTCTGCTCTGTCTGAGCTATTGGCGGGAATACCGAACCTTATTTCACGTTGCGACGAGTTACGGGGTTTCAGAGCCCACAGCCTCAAGAATTGTCCGTCATGTTGAAGATTGTCTGATTCAGTCCAATCTGTTTAATTTACCCAAAGATTTACCCGAGGGCGAAGGCATCGACTGGAATGTTGTGATCGTGGATGCCACGGAAATTCCAATCCAAAGGCCTAAAAAAACAGAAGAAAAGCTATAGCGGCAAGAAAAAGACCCATACCTTTAAAGTACAGGCCATGATTCACTACAAAACTCAGCAAATTCTGAGTTTATGTACCAGTCGCGGTGCAGTGCATGATTTCGAGTTGTTCAAACGCAATTTAAACCAGATTCCTTTTGGGGCTTTTATCCTTGCAGATAAAGGCTATCAGGGGATTTATGTGTTGTATCCGAATAGCCTGTTGCCCTTAAAAGCCAAAAGACATTGTAAATTGGATCCTGAATTGAAAATCTATAATCAAGAAATCAATAAAAGAAGAATCGGAATTGAGCATGTATTTGGCAGCCTGAAAACCTTCAAAATCCTTGCTGAGCGTTATCGAAATAGAGGTAAAAGACTTGGTTTGAGATTCAATTTAATCGCTGGAATCTACAACTTGGAACTGAG
>NZ_AJXD01000015.1:0-68401 GCF_000264725.1 Acinetobacter sp. HA
CAAAACAACTGATTGATACTGTAGGCGAGGCAACTTATCTCATTGCTGATAAGGGGTATGATGCTGAGCACATTAGAATATATGCCCAGAACAAGGATATGATTCCCATCATTCCAATGAGATCAAATAGTAAAAGATCGAATAAGGAGTTTGATAAATATCTATATAAATTAAGACATTTAGTTGAAAATGTGTTTGCGAGATTGAAGCATTTCCGAGCGATTGCAACCCGATTTGATAAGCTTGCACGAAATTACCAGTCTATGATTTACATTGCTTGCATGTTTATTTGGTGTAAAGCCAAATGAGGACACGCCCTAAAACAATATACAAATGCAAAAAAAATGTGTAGCGCTTTCCGACCAAAAGAAAACCCGAATTTTACTCTCCGGGTTTAATTAAAATACTAATTAATGTCTTTTTAATACATTAAATTATTCATCAACTATATCAATAAAAGGTGCATTTAAAACCTTGGCTAAATCTGCTGGGTTTAGACCAATGTCCAAACCACGCTTGCCACCACTGACATAAATTTTATTCAGCCTTTCTGCTGATGCATCAATTACAGTTTTCAGGCGTTTCTTTTGTCCCACTGGGCTGATTCCACCCACCAGATATCCGGTTAATCGTTCTGCCTGTTTAGGATCTGCCATCTGTAATTTTTTACAACCGAATGTAGCAGCTACTTTTTTAAGATTAAGCTGATGATGAACAGGTAATACTGCCACAAAATATTGCTTTTCATCCGAAAACACTATTATATAAAGCAAAGCAAATCTAAACAAATCTTAAACTATTGTATTTATTATAAATTAGATACTTATAAAACCAAAACAAACCTAAGCACTATATGCAAAATCTTATTTTGTGAGTACTATTGTGAGTATTTTACAAGTTACTCATATTTTATTTAGGTTACTCACATGCTCACAGATACTAAAATTAAGAGCCTTAAACCAAGGGATAAAGCATATCGCATTGCTGACCATAATGGGCTTTGTATTGAGATTAGACCCACAGGTACAAAACTGTGGCGCTATCGATACCGATTTGAAAACAAGGCCTCAATGTTAAGTTTAGGGGAATATCCACGGGTAAGTCTAGCAGAAGCCAGAAAGAATCGTGATGAAGCGAAGGCTTTACTCAGTGAAGGTAAAAACCCTGCTTTAGCCCGCAGAGAAGAAAAAGTCATACAAAGTGTAAAAAATGCAAATACATTTAAAGCCGTTGCTGAGGAATATATTGCCGAGATTTTAAAAAACAGATCGGAAAAGTATGTTGGAAAAGTAAAATGGTCGCTTGATACGGATATCTATCCGGTAATTGGAGCAAAGAGTGTTGCTGACGTGACTGCTGCAGAAGTACTTTATATCGCAAAATCAACGATCACTCGCGTTCGGACAACAGGTGCTAGAGGTACAGGTGAAGTTACAGCATCAAATAATATTAAAATTATTGGTGCTGTTATGCGATATGCGATCGCCACTCTAAGAGCGGAAAATGATCCAACTTATGCAGTACGTGGTGCTATTAATCGTCCAGATGTAGAACATGCCCAGCCACTATCAAAAGAGCAGCAGGTGCAATTTAGAAAGGGTGTTGAGAGTTACCATGGCACGGCAACAGTTAAAAATGCCTTACTCACTTTAGCTTATACAATGCTACGCTCAATCGAGATTAGACGTATGAAGTGGGAGTATGTCGATTTTGAAGAAAGAATTATTACCTTCCCGATTTCAACACGAAGTAACTCTCAGGAAAGGACCATGAAAAAGAATAGGATCCATCTGGTTCCTATGTCTGATCAACTGTTCAATGTACTCAAGTCTCAATTTACTGAAACAGGCAACAAAGAGTATGTATTCTCAAGTGCATACAGTAGCGCAGCCACAATCGGAAGTGCTACATTGAATAGTGCTCTAAAGAAAATAGGGCTTAAAAACTCGACATCACACGACTTTCGAGCAACCGCAAGTACTATCTTAAATGAGCTTGATTTCGATGATGATTGGATTGAAAAGCAGCTTGCTCATGCCGAACAGAACAAAGTAAGGGCATCATACAATCACGCTAAATACATTAGTCAGCGCCGGAAAATGCTACAGGACTGGGCTGACATAGTTGATAAATGGGGGAAATGAAATGCAGACTAACAAAATCGATCTGAATAAATTACCAAAGGCTCTAACAGATCAGCAACTCACTCAGAAGCTGATCCCTACCCGCTTTATTCCAGAAAAACCTGAGGAACTTAAGGATAAGAATGTAGTTTATGTTTTTGATAGTTCTGATTCATTTAATCTGACTTATGATGAGTTGGTAGAAATTGTAAGTAAAGCACGAAAGTTTGGGCCTAGAATGATTCCAGTGCTCGGAACAGTGAATTAAATTTAATGAACAAAAATATAAAATTGGTAGGAAAACTTTTTTTAGCTTATCTCTTACTTATTGGCATTTGTTTTTTAATTTATATACTGGTTGCAATACCCGAATCTAAGGCAGATAAAGTAACTTCAATTATGGGGTTGCTAGGTTGGTCTGCAACAATATTTACTCCAATTGCAGCATTCATATTATTAGATAACTGGAAAAATCAAATCAAATATAATGCTCGGCTTGAACAAATTATAAATATAATAGATGAGTTATCCAGATTATCAAAACAAATTGATAAAGTGCGTAACGACCCAAAAGTTTTCTCTTATTTATATAAGTTATTTTTAGCTTATGAAGATTACCAAGATAATGATATAGAAATTTTTGAGCTACCTGATTTTACTGATATTTTCCAGACTTTAGAAAACATTAGGGTTTGTAATCTAAAAATTTATATTTATGATGAGAAAATACAGTCACACATTTTTCAGAAAAAAATCTCTGGACAAGATTCATATGAGAAATTAGAAAGGTATATAAAAGGTCTGGAGGCAAGCTTCTTTCATGTCCATATTCATAGAGAAGAGATAGATAAAGGTATAAATTCAACAGAATCTAAACGCCATTTGCAAAAATGTTTATATATAAGCAGTAATTTTGCTAATGCTTATAGATCTAGCTTAAACCCACCAGTAGATAATATTTACCTTGAGCAACTTAACAGTGCTATAGCACAATCATTTGAAGATATAAAAATATTTCGTAAGTCACTAAACTAACTATGAGATTTAAACACTGAGCATAAATTTCAACATATATCGTTATTGGTATTAAATGGCTATGCAATATGATATTAGAATAGTGCAAGATTGAGCCAATATGGTAGATGGGTGGAAGTAGTAATAAGGGAATTATTATGGATGATAAATTAGAATACGCCTTACTTCTTGCTGCATTTGGTTTAGTGGGCAAATATTTCTTTGATTGGCTTGCGGCTAGAAATCACGCTATAGCTTTCCAGCAGGCAATCCTAGCAGAGATTTATGCTCTATTAAACTTAATTGAAGCCAGAAACTATAGGAGATTTTTAGAAGAAGGGGTTTTTGGATCTTCTTTGAATAGCTTAACCGACACTCCTTACCTTTTATCAATGAATATCCAGGATAACTATTGTCCTGTTTATTATAATAATCTTGATAAAATACAGTTACTTAATAAAAATAATGCTAAAGATGTCGTGTTATTTTATGCATTAATAGCTAGCCTAGTACAAGATTTAAAACCTGGAGGAGTTTTTAATAATAAAGTACATTCTAGTGTAGAAGCCTATAAAGCTGGATTAACAATCTTAGATATGGCTATAAAAACTGGTGAAAAGTTGATTAGCATCCAATATAGAAAAGAGCTTAACAATAAAAACTCATCTATATAAAATAATGTAAGAGCTCAGATAATGCTTAAAGCCCTCAATTGAGGGCTTCTTCTGGCCAACTTTCACTAAATCTCATTGCATCAATTGCGTGGCCATCTGCTTTTTCTGCCATATCTCGATATTCTGCTGTGCATGCTTCGAGTAACTCACTGTTGATAACGGTGTACTCAATGATGGTTTCTTTGGAAGCTGTGGACAAACGTTTGTTGGCTTCACTGAGTTGCTTTGACAGCCCATTAGCAGCCAGATCAGCACTACGAGCGGCAGCATTCGCATTTTGTATTTTTTTAATCGCATTTTTGTTCAACCTCTATTATTTTTGCTGACCATGTTTGCATGATGGTCGCTTTTTCCTCTTGAGCCTGATCTATTGCATCTACATAAGGTTTAATTGCTTTCGCAATATCGGCTTCACGCTGTGACTCACTACGCTCAAGTGCAAAGTGCTTCCATGCACCAAAGGCAACTGCCAGTGCAAGTAAGGCCAGTAGCACCACAATCACGGCCTTGTAGAATCGGGCTAAAAAGGCATCTAGTACCATTTAAATCACCACTCGATTCGAGATCCATCCAAAGAAAAACTGCTCCTGGCTTGGGTTGCGTTCACAAATTTCAATGTAACGATTGCCCTGCAAAATATTTAAGACTTTCAATAAAGTCTTTTCGCCTTCCTTGCCACGCTTGGCCAAGAATGTTTTTAATGCACCTAATGTAGCTGGACCATATACACCATCTGGAACCAAGTCAGACCAACCGCCTTTACCCTGATTGTTCAATAGGTTTAAGGCGCGCTGCAAAGTAGGCTTGGCAAAACCAACACCGCAGTTCACGCCTGTATCAAGCAATTCTTCTGCAACCAGTGGACTAAGTGCATTCACCTGGTTAAAACGCGGCACTGTCCAATATTGTTTAAGGTAAATATCTCGCGCAAGTGATTCAGGCAGATCCTTCATGTGGCCCTTATAACCGTTTTGACGTGCTACAGCTTCGGTAATACCGTACTTTGTTGCTCCGCCTCGATCGGCTGGATTGTTTACATAGCCACCTTCACGGCGGATGAGTTCATTTAAAAATTGATCAATATTCATTTCTTCCCATTCCCCCAAATCGCTAAAAATGCTGCTTTAACTTCATGCAGTACTTCGGACATAGGCTTCCCCTGCAGTAACGCAACGGACTGATAAACGATGCCAATTCCCAATAATCCAAACACTGCAAAAAACAGCATGATTGCGCCTTGGTACATCGTGGACACGTGAAGTAAGTTGAAGTATTCAATGAACGCTGAACCGCCATATAGACTGACAGTTACACTGGCCATAAATTTAACGATGACATTCAATGAGACTTCGATTTTTCCGTCTTTATCAATGTCACCGCTTAGGACCAGCGCCAAGATTGCACCAACAACTGCGGGTACGATCTTAATGATCCAGGGGATGGTGTTCTCTTGCATAACGCTCTCAATACAAATTCTGATCTATTGATGCATCATTGACTTTTTACAGATAGTTACGCGAACCCTACACAGGAGCATTTAGCCTAAAAAACACACAGCAAGACGTAAAAGCCAGAAGCATCTTTATGAATACGGAATCATTTGGAGTAAGGCGGTGAGCACAGTTTTAAAAATTGAAGATCGACCTCTATTCATCGAAGTTGAGTTGAATGGAAGAATCCAGTTGGGTGTGAATGCGCGTGATTTATACAAGATGCTGGAAGTAAAGGCTGAGTTTTCTCATTGGATTAAACGACGAATTGCACAGTGTAAATTTGAAGAAAATTTTGATTATCAGGTTTACGTCAAAAAAGACGATAACCTAAAAGGTGGACGACCAACCACTGAATACATCATCTCGGTAGATATGACCAAACACCTCGGAATGATGGAACGAAATGAAAAAGGCCATGAGATTCGAAAATATTTTATTGAGCAAGAGCAACTAGCACGTCAGCTTAAAGATGGGTTACAGGCACAAATTGCAAAAATTTCCGTGCAAGTAGAAATTATTACCCAATCACTATCAGAGGCGGGTCGATTCTTATCAGTGAATGGGAAACAGACTAAACCGGCGCTCATAAAAGAATTAGACGATCTCATTGAACAAGTACAACCAAGTCTAGATTTTAAGGATAATGATAATGAAGAAATTTAAATTAGACTGGAGTGAACGTGTAGAAAGTGCAAAAGAAATTTCCCAAGCGCTGGTAGAGGCATTATATATAAAATATTTCCACCCAAAGACCGCCTGATAACTTAATTAAACTAAAACCACTCCGGAGAGTGGTTTTTAATGTTTGAAAAAACAACAATATATTGTATAAATTGAATATATAAATAATATTATGAGGTTGCCATGCCTGAGTGGTTAGATTTTAGAATAACTAAAATAGATTGTGCTTTTAGAGAGTTTCCCAAACTGAAGTACTTATCCTTGCTTTATGCTGCACTGATAATTTTGTTAGCGATTTTCTATATGCCTATTTTAAAATTGGCACATAGCTTTAACTATTTCGGTAGCTATCCATTGCAAAATCTGATTGCAGAAAATATAGGTTGGTTATTTTGGGGGCAACTTGTCCTCCCAGTGGTACTTGCTGTATTTTTTTATTGGGACGTCTCAGGTCGCCATGATGAAATGTATTTGAAGAAATATAGACAGTTGCCAAAATGGGTTAGATAAAACCAAACCTCCCCACCTTTGTAACAACCAATAATTTTTTTGTAACATTTATGTTATTAATTGTTTGCTTTACTTATCATATGCATATGAATGATGAAAAGTGGAGCGCCGAAAATGCTAACAAAAACAGAAATTGTTGTTGTCGTTATAATGATAGTAGCCTTAATTCTCATCATTTATGAGATGGGACAAGGTCGTAGTTGGACTTTATAGAATTTAGCCTTTATTAAGCTTAAAAGAAGAAGCCCCCTAAGGGGCTTTTTTATTACTCATCAAACGCAAAACGTCCTATATCTACATCCTCACGTTTTTTATTCGGCAGATAAATACCATGCTCTGCTTGCTTCACACGTTTTTCACGCTGACGTAAACTTTGCATCGCCTGGACTCTACTGATCCGACGTGACGGGTTCTTCTGGTTGAAAGCCTGAATCTCTGCCCAGATTTCTTTTTGGTCATCCATATCATCACGCTGAACTGCTCGAACATAATCATTCATTAATTCTGTACGACGCTTATCCAGGCGCTTGGTATGCGAATAAATTGCACTACGTCCTTCGGTGGCCAAACGCACTTCACTTGGGCTAAAACCAACTGCCTGACTGACCAGGCCAGCAAAACCGATATCATCCTTAATCATGACACCGGTTTTATCCTGGGCACCGTATAAACCATAGCGGATCGAACGAATTATTGAACGCGGGAATACCGGTGACATGGTTTCTATACCTCGCCCATGCCCATCTGCTAGCTCAGCCAAGCCTTTAAAGGTATTGGTTAAAATCCCTACCACTGGGCCTAATCCACTCATCACCATAGCATCACTAAAGTCTTTACCTTCTAACCCGTCCTGCACATCTGGCAATAACAAATTATTAATACCAACACGGCCAGATAAGTCAGCTGGGCCAAAGCGTGAAGCACCTTTCATAAGAACTTCAGAAGTTTTTTGGCCAAAGGTATCTGCCAGCCAGTTGCGGAGAGCTACCTCTGCATCCCAAGGCTCATCATCATCACTTCCGAGCATTGAAGCCATAGCCAAAATCGGCCCAACCAACGGCAAGCCCATTACCCCGGCAAATACAGTATGCATTCCAATAATGCCGGCCAATGCACGCTGTGCCTCACGACGTGCTTCAGGCGTTTCACCCTTAAGTGACTGGTGAGCAGTACGTGCCAAGGTGTAAATCATGTTCTGGCCAAACTGTTTGAACAGCAAAATGACCTTGGCAATATTACCTTGCATGATTCGTGGGCGATTCCCTGATGAATAATCGAAGTGGCCCTTATAGGTAGAGTCCATTGCCTGCTCAAAAGCCTGATCGTGCATTGAGCCACTATCACGTGCTAACCGGTACGCTGCAATAAATGTCACTTCACGGTTAAAGCGTTCAGCGTTGTGGAATAACGCACTTGCCCAACGCATAACCGGACGTAGTTTCCACATCACCCCACTGTCTTCACCTTGCGCAATACCAGCCAGGTCATGTGCCATGGTCACATCGATCACACCACGACGCACAGCTTCTTCATAAGCCTTGAGCTCATCGCCTTTCAGAATCTTGGCAATATCATTTTCCCAGTTCTTAGGATTCCAACTATTGTTGAAAGATACACCTTTGCGGAAATCATCTGATGCTTTGGCCAATGCAGCCCCTGCCTTGTCATAACCCCACTTCGCACCCATCTGAGGATAGGCTACCAAGACTGTTTGCAAGGTGTTTACTGCTGCCGATGCCGGTGATAGACCTAGGTAATACAGGAAGCCTAAACTGGTTAAAGCTGTCGATAATGGGTGTGAATTCGCCTCCATCATATTCTTGTGACGCTTATTCATCTCATCGATGACTTGTTGCGCCACCGGCTGCTCATAATCATCATCAATTTTGGCCTGTTCTGTAGCATGCTTTTGCATTCCATCCAGCATTTCCTCAAGTTGATCTTTATAACGCAGCTTGGCCAAGTAACTGCCACCATGAAACATATTCTGGGCAAAGGCACGACGAGCATCCTGGCTAAAACCTGCGGTACCTTTACGGTGTACACTGTGTTTGGCATAGCTGAGGTCTGGCAATGATTTTAAATACAACTGCCCTAAAATATCTTCTAACTCTGCCTGACGCTGTGCATTCAACCCAAAACTGCCCAACTCATTGAACAGGTTGGTCATAAAGCCACGGCCTACTCCATCACGCGCAGCATCATATTCCTTATCCAGCATTGGCTTATGTACTTTGGCATTCGGATAATCACTCTGCAGGATCTCACGCAGTTTATGTGCCTCAGATAAGGTTTCAGCACGACTGACACTGATCACCTGGTCTTTTGCATCACGCACCAGTACTACATATTTACCAAAACGCTGTAACGGGAAGTACACGCCTTGCGTATAACCAAAGAAATTGGCATCCATCTGCTGCAGTAATTCGGTCTTTTTCTGGTTACTCATGCTTGAACGCAGAATACGATCCTGAATTGCCTGACGCACATCACGGTGATGTTTTTTATAGGCATCACGTGCTTCTCGATAAACCTTTTTCGCATCCCCGGACAGCGCATCAAACTGTTTTTTCAGCTTGGCATATTCTGCAACATTGTCACCCGGCTGATATGGCTTGGCTGGATCGATCTTGGCTAAGGTTGCATCGTGCATCACATTGGCCAACTCTTTTTCATCTTTCAAGTCAGCCCAGCGGCGTGCCAGATCATCTGATAGTGCAGCCACTTCGTTCTGATCAGCATCCATCATTGCCACCATATCGTTATACGGTTTCAGCTGCGGCAATAGCTTTTGGTACAACTCTGTCAGCTGACGACGGCCCAGTGCACCTAATACATACTGCAATGCATGTGTGGCTTTATACCCTGCTTCGGTTTTAAGTTTATTACGGCCCTGCTTATTCATATTGCTGACTAGATTCTGAATAATCTGCTGAGCATTGGCCTGCCGGCTAAATCGAATGTCAGTATCCTGGCTGCTAAATAGGCCTGTATTTCCAACTGCTGATTTGACCTGCTCCGGGTTAAATGCGACCAGGTAATCCATATCGTTGAACTGGTGCCGAATTCCACTGAATCCGTCCTGCATAGCATCAACAATCTGCTCACGTGTGGTCTTGGAATTGCTATTAAACATCTCTCGAATATTGGCAAACAATGGCATCACTGTACCTTCATTATCTTGAGAGCGACTGCCGGCATAGTTCTGTGCCTCTTCAAAACGATCGGTGAGATACACGCCACGACCCAATAAACCACCACCGAGTTTAAAGCGGGTAAATTGAGACGACGTGCCGTGATAAACCACCTGAGGTTCACCATTCTCATCGACCACTTTGGAGGCAGTCTCAGGGCTGTTTTCCCAGTCACCAAACCATTGTTTAAATTCTGGTGTCCGCACTTGCAACCATTGCTGTTCAGTCAAATTGGTAGGCTTACCATTCGGTGCTTTCATCCACTGATCTGTACCCTGAAGTTGAGCACGCACATTTTCTACAGAAGTCGGTTCGGCAATCTGCTGCTGGATCATGCGGTTGGCCAAAGCCACCATATCGTTTTCATTCAGGTTTAAATTGATACCCAAGCGATCAAAGGCCCATGCCTTCACAGCACTCACGACCTTATCAATAAAACGCTTGATTGCACTTTTTTGCAGGGCATTCATTTCCTGCTGAGTCGAAGTCAGGGTTAAAAGATAAGGTAGGTATTCCAGCTGCTGTGTTTTGGCATCAGTTTCCCGTTCGGCAAGACGTTTGGCTTCTAGTGCAAGCGGATGTTTACGCTGTACCATATCGTTGAATATACCCATAAGGTCGGCATATTTTTCTTCACTCATGACATTCTGGAAGCCGCCATGCCCACCCAGCTCATGCAGGAAGGTTGGGATGATGCTGGTTTCATTCAGGTTGCTTGCAACCAAAGTGACACGGCCATTCTGATAAAAGCCTTCTACACCTGGTTCATCTACAGTGCTGATAATATCGAGCAAGCCACGACGCTCTAGGCTAGAAATGGTCTTTTCACCGAAGCGTTTCACCAGAGCTTCACGGACTTGTTCTGGTGTCTGGCCAGACTGCACATTATCTTGAGCACGACTGTAAAGTCGCTGAACTGTTTCAGTTTTTTCAGTTTTATCTAGCTGTTTATCTTCTTCAGATATTCCTTCCAATGTTTTTCCGTGATCCCTTCCTGAATCTTTGAAAACACTTTTACGTCCATTGTTAGAATGCGTGCCATCTGATACATGAGTTTGAGAAGCTCGTGTTGAACTTTTTTGCGTTCCTGATGATTTGTTTGAGGTTGAGCTTGCAATTCCATCACTTGACTCAGCATTGGCTCCATCTGAATTTTTTGTTCTGGTGTCGCTTGTTGATAAACTTTCTGTGCGATCTCGACGCGACTGCTGACTTTGACCTCGTGGGGATAATCGATCATCTTGTTTCTCTTTGAACTGATTGGTAGAAATTTCGGTAAATATTGCGTCTAATTGCTTAAACCCATTCTCACCAAGCATTTTCTTAAAAACTTCACGTACGTTGGATTCTGCAGTGCTCACCGCAAGTAGTTCATGAGGGAAATCTTGCTCATAAGCATACCGTAATCTTTCGGCCATATTCGCATCAAGATTTTCGCCCTGATTCCAAATATATTCTCCTAGAATACTTCTAAACTCTTCAAGCTTATCTAAATTTTCACGAGATACTTGCTTTGTAGTAATCGATTGCTCGGTGACTGTATGTGTCAACTCGTGGTTGAGTAACTCTAGAACTGAACCTTCCCAAAAATCTGTTTGAGGGTAGATATACAAAATATTCTGATCAGGGATATAAAAACCTCCCGAACTTAATCTCGCTCGAGTCGCTTTATCCTGAATATTATCCAGATTAGAAACAATATGCACCTGCACATTAGGATTTAGCTTTGCAATTTTAGCCAGTAATTGTTTTCCATACAGCACATTGGTTTTTACACCTTCAGTTTTCATACTTGCCAAGTCACTTACCACATCACCCAGCTTATGTACTTGATCCATCAACTTGCTTGGAATGCTATGGGTTAAACCTGAATCAGACTGAATCTGAAGATTAGGACTTTGTGCTTTAGATGAACTATCCGGTTTTTCCGGAGAGTTGGATTTAATATCCTTAATTTGCTCTTGTGCCTGAGCTGGGCTGTCTTGCGCCGGAGTTTTGTCCCCTGTCGGCGCTTTCCCGACCCATTCACCCGTAGCAGGATGCTTCATTCCCAATATTTCAACCCGGCCATTTTCATGTTGTACTGCATGATAGTTTGGATTTTTGAGTGCATTTCTCTTTTTGGGAACGCTATGCAGGTCAATCGTAAAATCATCAGCCAATGTTTCTACATCAGACATCACGCTTTCCAGACTATCACCATAGTCACGCTGAATACTTTGTGGATCCAAGGTGGCTTCGGACTGAGGTACTGCACTTTCACCTGCAGGTTTCTTGGTATCCCCATCTTTTAACCATGACTTAAACTCATCCTTATTCATGGCTCGAACAGGTCCGACCTTCCACCCCTTATCAAAGTTCGATGAATAGGCCTGAATCGCTTCTTCCTGAGAGTTGAATCCCATCATCACTTTATGTTCATCAAAACCACCAGTTTTCTGGTCTATCTGATCCACAATAAAGACCTGTTCAGACTCAGGGTTACGCCCGATATATGTATCAATAGCCTCGTTGTCGGCACCAATACTGGATTTAATGTAACCGTAATGGTCACTCATTTCATGCGCCCATTCCTTTCCATCAGGATCGGTACCACGGCGTTCTGAACCACGCGGGTTTTCTACAGCGATATCCAAACCATGAACCTTAATGTGTCCCTTCTTGTAATTACCGGCTTCAATTTGCGCCTGTGTTGGTTCAGGTAGATCATTAAGCGGACTGGATGCGGCCTCATGTGCAGCATTTTCAATTTTGGTTTGCCGCTCAATATTCTTGTGTTGGGTTTCAATTTCGGTACGCTGTGTCTGAAGGCTTTCCAGCTGCTTACGCATCTGCATCTTTTTCGGAACACTTTTTTCTATCTGTAACTGCTGTTTTACAGTGGCAATATCACTATCTACCTGACTCAATTGCTGTGCAGCAATCTGTTGGGTATCAGTTAAACCTGGTGTGCTGTCTGCTGCTTTAATATCTGTTGATAGAAAGTTCGCTCTCGTGCTTCCTTGTCCTGTATTAGCTTGCGAAAGTTGCGATCCCTCCGATATTGTTCCTGTTCCATCTGCCACCTGAAGCGTTGTAGTGGTGTCATGCTGTTCAGAAACTGATTGGCCTCCATTGTTAAGCGGTGCATTTCCTGGCTGTGCTGTTCCATTCTGAGTGCTTTCATCAATGGTGAGTGGTGCATTTTGTTCTCCTTGTTGACGCTGTTTCACACGCTCAACCGCAGCTGCAAGCTCAGGACTATAGGTTGACTGCCTAGACTGTTCACGTACTTGTTCGGGTGTTATGGTCTGTGCTTGTTCTAACTGTGCTGACATACCTCCATCCACAGCTGTTGCTGCCGCTGCAGATAATGGCCCTAGATTTGGATCAAGGCCCATTTGTTGGGATGGTGTTAAATCGACTTTTTGGGGGTCAATAACAGGTTTTTGAGGATTATTATCAAAAGGACTGATGCCGTTATAGTCCACCACAGGATCTGGTGTTTCTAAACCAAAAGTATTATTAAACTGAATCTGACGTTCTAAATCAGTTGGGCCTTGCTCGGGTCGCTCAAAGTCAATGCCATTCTCTGCTTGTGTTTGTGACTGCTCTGCCAGTGATAATGGTGTTTCAATATTTGGTGCTTGGAAATTAATACCATTGTCATAGCGTGGATTCCCATCAGCAGCTTCTAAGCGGTTCATGTCAATGATTGGATTTGTTAGTGGTGCATTATCGGAAAATGGGTTTAATTTGCTTGGATCAAGCACTGGATCTGGCACATCTCCACTGAATAACTGTGATTGTGCATCACGCATCGCTTGGGCTTCTTGGGCTTGTTGTGCAGCTTGTTGCTCTACTTTAAGCTGCTCTTGAGCGTTATAGCGTTGATTATGACCTTGTACATTTAAACCCGAAGCAGCACCACCCATAGTCATGCCTGCCAATGCTCCCATGACAATGGCATCGTCCACGCCATCCATCAGGTCTTTGTTTAGAGCATAGTTCTGTAATACCTGCTCTTGTGACGACTGTGGTAGTTCTTCAAGTAAGCCCTCACTCAATGCACCAAGTACAACATGTTTCGGTACCTGTTTGAGTGGCACCTTGGCAATTTCACCAGCCACTTGCTGCGCATTGGCACCGGCAAGCATGCTATCAATATCACCGAAGCCAAACTTCTTCGCTACCGCACCACCAGCTAAACCAAATAGTGTACCGAGTGCACCTGTCGCCACTGATGCTGCTACCTGATTGCCAGTGAGTAGACCATCATCAGTTTGCTGACGGATATTTTCTGCTTGAGACCCGGCCATCATTGTACCTTCACCGATCGCACCACCGACCATAGGGCTGATTGCCCCTTTAGTTGCGGTACTCAGGCCACGGCCGACTAAACCACCTGCAACCATAGTTGGTAAGGATTCAGCCACGGTATTGGTGATTAATGTTGGATTTGTTAAGGCGACTTTGGTTTTATCAATGATTCCTTCAGCATCACTAAATTTTTGTGACTGGGCTTTAGCTTGATCCGTTTTTTTATCTGCCCAATATTCACGACCAGAACCAGGTGTATATAAACCTGAATCTTCAACAGTCTTTCCGACCGCACCACCAGTGAGGATATCACCTATACCAATTGCAACGTCTGGGAGCGATGCCGCACCTGCTGCAAGAGAGGCTCCAATATCACGTATATGACCACCAAAACCCTTTGATTTTTCCCCTTCTGGTTCTGGATTCCCATTCCAATTTTGCTCCCAGGGCTTTTTATTCTGGGTATTGGAAGGGGTTTCAGTTGGTTGATTCCAATTCTGTTCCCATGGCTTTTTTTGTTCAGGCATAACATACTCCTATGGCATGTCATGAATGATGCTACTTTGTATTTCCATTAGTCGAACCTTATACAGGTATTGCTAAATAACTAAAGTTTAACTATCGTAAATTCAAATAATTATGATTTTAGGATTGGGGTTATGTTTTGCAGTCAGTGCGGTCAAAATAATATAGAAAATGCAAAATTCTGTAGCAGTTGCGGGAATAAATTAGAAAAAACTGATGAAGATCAATTGAATTTTCAACAACCAACTCAAATTAATAATAATGTATTAACAGACTGTAAAAAAAAGCAACCTAGACTCTGGAACCCTAATGCCGCAATAAATTGGAGCTTATTGCTCACTCCCTTGTTTGGCTCATACTTACAAATGAAAAACTGGCAGGCAATAGGCAGTACTGCTGAGGCAAATAATGCAAAATACTGGTTGATTGCCACAATAATATTTATATTATTTTTAAGTTTAGGCACACCCTTTATTTGGGATGACCCTTACCAATTACAAACCTATCCAAAAAGTTTGGGTATTTTATATATTTTTGTATGGTATTTTTCTTTTGCTAAATTTCAATCTGATTTTGTCAAAAAACATCTGCATAATAACTACCAAAAAAAATCATGGGGTATTCCACTTATTGTTGCGAGTATTATTTTAATTTTTTCTTTCACTATATTAATGGCAATAAGTTCAGCAATTATAGATGCTAGGTATAAAAACTCGGCATTAAGTAATCAAGACAAGCCATGGGAAATGGACTGGGATCATACTAAAAATCAAGTTCAAACCGCACAAAGCGAAAATACAGAAAATCATCTAGAGGGAAGTGTTGAACAAGCTCACTATGATGCTATTTTAAAAGTGCATCCAGATGCTTATGAAATAGCAAAGCAAACTAAATTTTATGACTGGATCAATTCTCAACCTGTAGATTGGAAAAATTACTATAGCAATGTCATCGAATCGGGAACTACAGATCAGGTCATCGAACTGCTGAATGACTATAAAAACAATATAACTCATTAAAACAAAGCCGACTTAATGTCGGCTTTTTAGTCAGTACTGACTTACTTTTCTTGGTTTTTTTTCAAATCCTGAATTTCTTCAAAAATCATCCCCAATGCTTTCGAAATATCGACATATTGAGTTGGCGGTTTTTCATCTTCAAAACTTTTTTCAAGACGAGCGACAATTTCCGCATTCATTGAGCGGTTATTTTCTTTTGCAGTAGCAACAATTTTTTCTCGAAACTCAGAGTTCACACGAACCTTAAGGGTAACAATATTGTTTTGATCTTCACTCATTGAATAGCTATCAAAATAAAATGAATAATAACCCCATAATGGGTATTGACCAATAACCCCATTGTGGGTACTATCACCATGTACCCAATGTGGGGACAAAGGAGAAACAAGTGAAAGAGAAAAGTAAAATCTCAACCGATGTGCGATTTCGCTTAACAAATGAATTGCACGAGCCATTAAAAGATATGGCTAAAAAAGAGCAACGTTCAATGAATTATTTAATGAATAAAGCAGTTGAACTTTTACTTAAACAAGAGAGTGCGAAAGCATGAAATCAACAGACAACAAAAAAGCCCAGAACTTTGGTCGGTCGGGCTTGATTGTAGTCAACAACATGAGAAAGTTAACTATGAGTAATTTAACACAAAACTTTGCAAACCCAAACAATCAACCGTTGGTTATTGGTGAATTTACGATTCGTCAGGATGATGAAGGTCGTTATTGCTTAAATGATTTACATAAGGCAAGTGGTGGCTTGGATAAACATCGCCCAACATATTTTATTCGAAATGATCAAACTAAAGATCTGATTAGTGAGTTGCAAAATAGCAACTCACAAGTTTATACATCACAAAATATCCACTGTGAGAATTCTCACAGTGCTGTAAAAGTGGTCAATGGCGGTTCAAATCGAGGTACATACGTTGTTGAGGATTTAGTTTACTCATATGCAATGTGGATTTCAGCAAAATTCCATCTAATTGTCATTCGCGCTTATAAGATGTTGGTAACCCAATGGAAAATCAACGACCGCCAATCTATCTCACCAGAACAACAAGCTTTACTTCATGAAATTGTGGCTCGCCGCTCTAGTGGTGAGCGTAAAGTTTATTCCGAAATGTGGGCGCGTCATAACCGTCATTTTAAAATCCCACGCTATGCTGAACTGTTAGCAATACATTTTCCTGAATCTGTGCATTATCTGGAAACCATGGAGCTGAAATCCAAAGTTACAGCATCTGCTAAAACAACAATGCTTGAAGTAGATAACCGCTATCACCAAGACGTTCAGGGTCTTGCATGGCATATGCTTTGGATTCGGGAGTGGTGGAAAGAATTTGGTGAGCCTTTGCGTAAGCTAAATCCGAATATGGCTGGTGCGATTCATGACCACTTTGCTAATGGTGCGGCATTTGCCTATCATTTTATTGATAAGGATGAACTAAAGAAGCACAGAGAGTTCACGGAATATTTCCAATGGAATTTAAGCAGTTCAGAGCGTATGGCTCTTAAATTTAAACGTTAATTTTAGAAAGAAAAGCCACCTTACGGTGGCTTTTTACTGACTTAATTGGGTTAAATTGATTCCCATGAAGACTGTTGAGATGGATCTCCACCCTTATATCTATAACCTTCTCTAATTTCTCCCGGTTTGGGAATACTATTCGATGAAGGTGAAGTATTTAAATACTGCTGCGTCTGGGTATCAAAAATC
Source organism: Acinetobacter sp. HA (assembly GCF_000264725.1). NCBI lineage: Bacteria > Pseudomonadati > Pseudomonadota > Gammaproteobacteria > Moraxellales > Moraxellaceae > Acinetobacter > Acinetobacter sp. HA. The sequence goes on from NZ_AJXD01000015.1 coordinate 17,246, forward strand.
TGCTGTGGACGATTAATCATGACATTGGCATTTTGATCCCACTCTTGACCACCGCCTACAGTCATATAACGATCACGGCCATTCTGAGCTTTAGCACCCGTTAAGCGATCAATCCGTGCCTGAATAGATTGACGCTGCTCATCTGTTTCGGCTTTATCATACATCTCCTGTAGTTTTTCAGCACGTTCAGCCTGACGGATACCGAAACCTTCTTTCTTCTCAGTCAGGTTCTGTTCACGCGCTTTTAAACCAAAATTCGCATTGAACTGCTCGCCATCTTGAGCCAGGCTGGCCCCATGCCGTAAGTTCTGACCATCCTCACGCATACCTGTTTGCAGAATACTGGCATTATTATTAGCAGTATTGTTCTGTACACTTGTCGCATTGTTCGCATCGGTTTTGTAAATATCTAATGCATCAGGATCATTGCTGGACAACCGAAGTAACATCTCAGCCTGCTTTGCAGTTGGACCTCTTTTTCTATCAATAGCCGAATTAATCTGACTCGTCAAAGAAGCTCGATTACTTTTTTCCTCATCTGACATCACTGGGCGTTCAGGATAACGCAAACCAACGCCCTGCGGATTCATTTGCTGCCCCATTGCTGCCTGAATCTGCTGTTCACTTGGCCCCATCTCCCTGGTATTAGTCATAAGGTTTTTTACACCTTTGGGATCTCTGGTAGGACGTATCCCACCTGTAAAACCACTACTTTGCAACTCTGGAATACCGGCAGCACGGGCTTGAGCTGCGGCACCCGGATTGGCATAACTAAAACTATTGCCTTTTTGCTGAATTGCATAAGGACTAGTATTGCGCGACGCTGGTTGTGCTGCCTGTCCTCCACCGTACATGACATCATTCATTTGGTCATTAAAGGATGGTGTTGTATTTGTTTTTTGCTGTGCAGCGTTATTTTTAGGCATACTACTTACAGCTGGCGTTCCCTGGGCAGTAGATTGATTTACAAGTGAGGTTGCCGCTTTACCTTGATTACCGGAACCTAAATTTTCACCAGACAAACCAAACATTTGCCGCATCCCTAGGCGTGCTTGATCAAAGCCTTGTCCTGAAAATTCAGCACTAGGTGCAACCATATTACCGCGGTTTGGATTATTTGCACCACCAAGATAAGCTGCGGTACTGCGAATGCCCTCTCCTGCTCCAGCCGCAAGCGCGCCTGCACCGCCGAGTAATCCTTTACCTAATCCAGTCGCCGTATTTACCAGCCCACCTACAGGATTCCATGCGCCATTGTCATGTTCTGGCGCAAGAAATGTTTTTGCGGTTTTACCTATTCCCCAACCACTTGATTGCGGTTGTTCTTTTGGCTGCACTTGTTGTGTACTGGCTTGAGTTGGAGCTACAGCAGGAGTATTCACTTTAGGTTGTGCTGTTGGGAATTGAATGTTCTTGTTGTCAGTCAGTGCAGGTGCAGTCGATGTTTGATTAAATCCACTACGTGGCTGCACTGCCCCGAAACCGCTTTGCGGCTGGCTCTGTGTTTTTAAATTTCGTTTCCATTCATCTTCAACAACACCACCATTTGCAAAGAATAATTGTGGTTTTTTTAAACCAAATCCACCTTCCACTTGCGGTTGATCCACAGGCGTATGAGTTAGATCTTTCATCTGATCCAGCGCCTGCACACCGATTGCATGTACCTGCTCTGGTGTCATTTCAAACTCACCATTACTGACATTTACATCGACTGGCTGATCTTGGCCCATTTGCGCAAGATTCTGTTCACCAATTTGAGCGGTTGAATCTGCCGGCATGATATAGGTTCCACTTGGCACGGTCTTCTGCACATCATCAGACGTACCTGTACCTGGTCCCTGAATTTTACCGCCTTCCTGATTGGGCTTTTTCTGCCCTTTTTTTAAACCGAAGCTCATAAAAAAGCCCTAAATCTTATTTGATTGGTAAAAGATTACCTATCCAATAAGACTTAAGGCGAACCCTAGAGGACTATAGGTTTAACTTGCATTCATTCAAGTATTTTTTTAGCATAGCAATGTATTCAATTTTAAAAATAAATCCATGATTCATATAGCTATCGATACAAGTGCAATTGAAAATAATAAGTCTGTTAATGATGCAAATTACAAAGCACTTCAACGACTCGTTGATGCCAATAAAATAACTATACACATTCCCTATATCGTTAAAAAGAAATTGAGTCTCAAGAGAAAGAATTTTATCTAACAAGATATAAGGCATTACAGAAAAGTTTAAAAGAATTCAATAGTGTTCAAAAACCAACCGAACTCTATGAAAAATTTAATGGTATGAAAAAGAAGTTAAGCAAATAGATAGTGAGATTTTATCAGATATTGAAAGGTTTTCTAATGCTTGGGTAAATGGCCTAAATAGCAATATATGGGAATTAAATAAGGCTCAGGCAATTTCTGCTTGGGATGCATATTTCAATGGAACAGCACCCCTAACATCGAAAAAGAATAGAGAGGATATACCAGATAGTTTTATCTGTAGTGCTATTAAAGAAATCAAAGAAACAGTTACTAATTTAACTGTTTTGGCAAAAGATTCAAAGGTATATAATACGTTTAAGGACATGTCTAATATTGAAATACACAAGACAATTGTTGATTTTATTAATTCAAAAAAAGTACAAGAAATACTTGAAGAACTAGACACTATTAGGGGTAAAGTTATTCTCCAAGGTAGGCTCACAAATTTAGTGGACTTTATTAAAGAATACGAAGCAACTACAAGTTTAATAGAATCTTTTCTTGAATCTCAAATCGGTGAAAAAATTTTATATGCCAATATTTATGATATCCCCCTGTCGAATGATATGGATGGTGAAGCCAGTATAAATTCTTATCATAATGGCGAAAATATCAGAATTGATTTAGATAATCCTATACATTATGGCAATAATCAAATTGGATATAACTTTGAACTTGAAGTGGAAGTATTGGTAGATTATTTCGTTAATAAATCTGATTATTATTCCGAATTTTATTCTGGTCAAAGCCTTGCTTCAAATATTTCCGTTGAAGATTGGAATGATCATGTTCTTCGTGCTGAAAGTGATATCAATATTAAAGTGACAGGAATTGTGTCGATTACAATAGATACAAGCAATGTAGACTTTTCTGAGATTGCTAAATGTGATCCAGATGATTTGGATGATCACTTACACGACCTGTATTCTGAATCTCTAATTAATATCGAATCTATTGGTGAAATAGAAGCAATATAAGACATTTAAAAAGTTAAAACCCAGAGCTATTTCTGTATATAAATAACTCTGGAGGGATTTAATAATTGTAATTATGGCTCTCGCTTTTGCTTTGGCTGTTAGAGAATGACGTACTCGCAGATCCACTACCACTGATACTGGCTGACACGTGTGCAGCACTCATGGCACCGGCTGCAAGTTGTGCCGTGTATTGCCCCATGGCCTTCGCAGATTCCAGTGCAATATTGGCTTCCTGGATCGCCTTCTGCATTTTGGCTTCATATTCCTTGAGCTGCATTTCAGCAAAAGCAATATTGGTCCGGGTGTTCATATCAGCATAGCGTGATTGCATTTCGGCCTGGCTCACTTCCATACCTGCCGTCGCTCTCCACGCTTCCACTTCCGCACCAAAGGCCGCTGTGTTCTGCTGAACATCAGAAAGATTGGCTTGCAGTTCTGCCTTATACGCTTCCAGATCGGCCTGGTACTTGCCAATCCATACCCGAGCAGCTTCCATTTTTAACTGGATCTGTTTGCCCTTCACATCAGCTTTGGCTTGCACTGCCTGGACGGTGGACGCATAAGCACGTGCCTGGGTATCAAACATGCTTGCTTTGGTCGATTCTCCCCGGATCTGTGCTTCATAGGCTTCGACTTTCACCTTCTCGGCATTGATCTGTTCGCTATAGGCTTGAACGTCGGCACGATAGGCATCAAAACGATTCTTGATTACATCGGCACGTACTGATGCACCTTGAACCATGGCCTTGTAGATTTCCACATTGGAAAGTACCGCATCCATTTTTGGCACGATAGACCTGGACATACTGTTCGTTGATCTGGCCCACCGCAACTTGCGCATCAATAGCAGCCTTGTATGCAGTGAGCTTGGCAATGGCACCATCCAGTTTAATGCGGTAAACGTCAGAGAGGACCTTGAAGGATTCATTTTGCGCATTAAACAAAGAGATCTGCGCATTGAATACGTTCATCTGGCTTTCTGCGTTATATCTGGCCACTTCAAATAAACGATTAGCAACATTGTTAAAGATATTAACTGTCAGCTGTTCCAGTGCCATGCCTTGCTGCACCAAGAACCGTAGCTGCTCAATCTCCATACGTGATGCTTCAACCAGAATATCCCGATTGATTTCACTGGCCCGAAGTTGGCCCTGCTCTCGAATGGTGGCCACCTGCTTCACCAACATGCCAGGTGGCATGGTGAAGTTACGTGCCGACCAGTCGTTCATGGCTTCTTGGACTGCGCGTGTGGTTTCTCGGCTTTCGCGTGAACGTGCCCGGTTAAATAGAGCTTCTTCAATATCTTTTGGTAAGCCGGTACCGCCCTTCTGGATTCCCTCTTTGATATATTCTGCTAGGACTTCCAGTGTTTCAGATTCATATTCCGGCTCAGACCAGTTGATAAAAACCTCGGGAACCGTAATGTCTGAAATGGAAGGTGGCTCACCATTAAAGTCCGGCAATTCAGGAAATTCAAATTCAGGAATATCGATGGTCTTGAGTTGATCCATTTCTGGTAAATCCAGATCAGGTGCATCCGGCATTTCAATTTCGGTATCGAAGTCAGGACGTGCCGGCATTTCAATATTTGCAATACCAGGCAAGCTAGGGAGTTCAATGGTTGGCATGACCGGTGCATCCGGCATATTCAGATCGTCCAGATCTAGCTCATTCAGCAGATTTTCAATGCTTTTAAATTCTGGCAGCTGCGGTTTATCCAGATCTTTTGCTTCAAAAACTGGCGCATTGGACAGATCAATATTTGGTACCGGTGTTTCAGGCACATCCATGCGTTGTGGTGGATCAATCTGAGTAACGGTCACTTCTTTGATGCCGCTTAGAGCTTCTGATAATTCCTTGCGGTAGCGCGTAGAAACATTATCTAGCTTGTCCATCTGGTCCATTACCGTAGTCATGGCTGCATCCATGATGCCGTCAGGTGCCACACTTGAAGTGGTGCTCATTAAATTCTCCTTGCTGTTTTGGTGAAATCAAGCGACAAGGCATTGATCTTGGCGGATCTTGCCGCAATCGAAATCCCAAAAGCAAAATGACGACCACGTAAACCGCGCCCAAACAGCACCCGGCCATTGGTTAAATGCTCTGCTTGCTCATCTGGTAGCACATAGGTATAGGTAGAAGGCTTGCCGCTTTGCGTTGTTGTGACCGAGATATTCAGCTGCTTGTCGGTACCGGACATTTCGTATTCCAGAAATGCGGCTGTTGGATGAACTAGAGTTTCACCAAAATCAAGTTTACCGGTTTGAATAAGTCCATGAATTGAGTGCTGGGGCTTGTCCATCAGGTAAACGCCATTGGCATTCCATCCATACAGCTTGTCATTAATCACGGCCAGTCCATCAAAAGCAAACGGCATGTAGCGGCTCATGGCCCAGGTATCGGTATTGGCAGTCCATGCCTGGCCATATTCTTTGCTGTCCTTGATCTGGTCATATAAAGAAAAATAATCGATGCTGTCTGTACGTGCCGTCAGCAAGGATTGGGTAGCATCACCCAGGCGAATAGAATCCACCGCATGACTGGCAAGCTGCACACTGGATAGATCTTCATCCCCCAGGACAAGCGAATCGATGCTATAGGCTTTGCTATACAGTTTCGACGTGGTGAAATCACCTAATAGAATGCTGTCGGTCAGCTGCTCTACATAAACGCTGTTGGCTGTATCACTCAGCTTGAATTGATCACTCACGTGAACAGTGACTAAACGCTGTCCGGTGATCGTATCGGCCAGGTTAAAGCTGTCGTTGCTGTTGTTTCGGGTAATGCTAAATACTGCATCATCCAAACTCAGCTGATCTTCTACCAGGTCGGAAAACTGCAGACGTGCCACATCAGTCAACCGGATCCAGTCATTGAGATAACTGGTCGACGTTTTTTGCCCGGACACGCTATCTGATAGCGTGAAATGATCATAGGTATTGAGGATAGTGCTATCACCAAAGCTATCAGACAAGGTGAATTGATCATGATGCTGAACGGTGATGGTAGATTGGGTTGAATCGATCAGGCGCAATACTTCATTGGCATTGGTTGCCTTGACAATGATCCAGGTGGAATCTGATAACCTGAGTGTATCTAAGGCATCATCACGATACTCACTCATTGATTACTCCAAAAAAATAGTGATGGGTTGAGTGATTCGCAAAGCGCGTATGTCCCCAAAATTTACGCCGACCTGCACTACCACCTTCATCGGATATATTCACATAACTGGAATCACCGAACATAACCCTACAGCAATCACGTTGGAAGTAGACCAGGCCACCGGCACCGTCATCCTGGGGAGAAAAATCAAAGTACCATCGTGCCGGGACATTACGGTGTATTGTTAGGGATCCGACGTGTGCTGCAGTCAATCCGACATAACCACTGGTTTTGTTGGCCACTTCATTCTTACTGGAATAAGGCTCCATGTGTGGTGATTCACCACCAATCAAAACGCCACCGGCATGATGACCACCAGAAGCCCTATCGGTATAAGGTGAACAGATCGCACTTACATCGATATAACCACTGCCTACGCCAAACCAATCGCCCTGGTCAGCAAAGTCACTTATATTGGTTGGGTTATATTGCTTGTTGTAGACATAGACATAATCCCCGGTTTTAGGTGTCGGCTTGCCTTTACCGGATCCACCGATATAGTGGAAGATTGGATCATAGGTCCATAAGTCATATCTGGTTGGATCACCGATGGCATGTTTTTCATGTTCCTCGGTAGTGACTTCGGATCCTGTTGTTTCCTGATAGGCATATAGGATGGCATCACGGTTAAAGTTCGGCACACAAACGGCACTACTTAGACTGTTACCACTGATTGTCTTGGTTGTGATTTCATGTTTGTAGTAACGCGCCCGGTACAGTGCGCCATGCGAAAAAAGTAAATTCGGTGTTTTAAAAGCCGGGTTTCCATAGCCCATGTCAATGCCCTTGATATGAGTATAGATTGAGCTGCTTTCCAGTTCACTACGGTCATCAAAATCAGAAGTATAAAGATTGCCGGCAATACCTGTTGGACTAGTGGTTTCGGTTTTCTCCCATTGCCCCACAATCATAATGTCCTCGAAGGTGGATTCTTCTGCTTTATTGAATTGCATCGGTTCATAAAAGTATTTAATGACCTTGAGCTGATCCTCGACATAACAGCCGAACACCACTACATCACAGGCAATGGTATTGGTTGGACGATCTTTGCGTTCCGGTGCCGGGCAACTAAATGATGCACAGCCTTCGCCAGTGAGGGCCGGAAATTTTAAGGCATTGATTGAGTAGAAATCATTGATTACTGGAATTTCAGCCAGGCCACTTCCAACCCGGGTCAGGGATCCACCATGCGCAGCAATCGGCTCTGCCGTGTAGTTATCCCAATAATCAAACTCTCGCTGACTGCCTGAATCGCTTGGGATATAGCTGCTTGCACGTTCCTGAATTTCTTCCGGCTTGGCATTCTTGATCTTGTAGATAATGGCCCGGTCATAGGCATCACTTGCATCAAGCAGCTTATACAGATCCGAGATATATTTAAAAACATTACTGGAATTGGTGCTACCTGGTTTTATCCATCCGTGATCCTGGACAGGTGACAGACTTAACCGCAGCTTATAGGAAAGAAATTCGACACGGCCACCGGTCATCTGGTAGCAGGTATTGAACCCTTCATCACCACGGCTATTCATGGACCAACTGGCCGCATCATAGACCGGCATGTGTTGGTAAAAATCCCCGGCATCACATACCTTGATAATTACACCGGCTCTGATCCAGGCTTGAAAGGCGCGTCCTTCCGGGAAGGTTTCCCCACTTGGCATCCCTCCAAAACGGTCCAGGATTTTCAGGATCTCATCATCCTGGACCTGGATCATGTATTCTCGAAATGCTTCTGTTGTGGTGGCAGGGATAACCGGTAAAGGCATGGCATATACGCCACCTGCACTAATCCGTACTAACCAGGGCTTGCCGCTGCGGTCAAAGGACACCACATCATTTTTTGACTGTTTGTAGTCATACTGGATATGGCCTTCTTCATGCGGATATCCGGTATAGCCTGGCAAGGCGCGTTTAGATAACTGTGCTTCAACCTTCTCAGCCACATCAGCCGGCAAAGTCAAAATGCTGTTTTCAATTGAATCATCCGGAAATTCCGGATTGTTGGGTTTACCATAACCGGTCACGATCTGGACCACTTCACCCATTGCACCGCTATACCAGGACGGCTTTAGACGTACATATTGCGTATGCTTGAAGTAATCCCCTTTAATCAAAGGCTCAAAATATTTAAATGCCGGTGGGTATTCCACTACAAAACGATTCAGGTTGATGCGCTCAGGTACCCGGATGCTGCCGTATTGGGATAAGCGACGACGTGTTTGTAGGCTCAAATGTAGTGGCAGGTAGTTTTCATCGATGCTAAACGTCAGCTTTTCAAATACACCACTAAACAGCATGGGAATTTTGCCATGCGCAATGCCATCGATAGGCCGCTTTTTATCGTCAGGATCTTTCTTTTTAATAATGGCTTTGAGTAAACCGCCCATGTGCTGCACGATGACATAACCGCCATCGGGCAGATCACGGACCAGGCGCAAACTTTCAACCTGGTAAACGGTGCGATTGTTGGAAAGTTGACGTAAGAGTGTACCGACAAAGCTGCTATCGCGTTCTGTCGGTTCATCCCCATCAATCAATAATCCATAAGGCTCAGGACTGTGCATAAGGCTTACGATGTAGCAGTGATACGATAGCCAATATCAAATACATCACCGTTCTGGAATACACGTGTAGCCGGGTATTTGGTTGCAGATAACAGCACACCTGTTGTGCCACCACGTTGGTTGTTGGTCAGCAGGGCCACACCAGTCACGTTCAGCTGTGAAGTGGTAGCAATGGTGACACGCGCCACGTTGCTGAAATTGTCAATAAACTTGTCTGCATCCGCATTGGTCGGGATGAACTCAGGACGTGTGGCATTGGTGTAACCCTCAGTCAATGACACGATCTCATTGGCTGTTGCGGCAAAATTGGCAGCGGTCCAGTTATCTGCCGGTGCCGCTGCTCCACTGAATAACGCCAGGTAAGATCCGGCAGGTTTTGCCTTGCTGCCAATGGCTACATTCAGCACGTGCACCAGGGCTTCTTTTGGGATTAAGTTTTTGGTGAAGGTCGCTTCGCCACCGTTCACCCGGTCCATGTATTCCCCACTCAGCATGAAACCATGCTTAGGGAAAAAAATGCCTTCTTCGGTTTCGTCAAAAAGCTCATTACGCGCATCTTTCAGCAACACCTGTTGTAGCTTGTGATCCATGAGGAATCCTTTTGTATATTAAATAAAATTTAATTTACAACCGACACCAAACGATCAGCAAACCCTACAAGCTGACAGGATTCAGCACTAATACCCTTGATTGACTTGTATTGCAGTTCAACCAATTGGCCATCTGTAGTACCGGCCACAAATCCATTTTCAGCCAACCATACCGCACACCAAGTTCCGCCTTGGGAAAGCTCCTTGATCATATCGCTATGCAGTAAGGTACTGCTGCCATACATCGGAGCACGTGAAGCCTTGCGCTCAATACTCATGGACCGTACATCCTGGCCACGCAAAAACGCTACATGATCTGCCAGGCCCACCCAAATACCACCGTCCACTGGTTCAATAAACCGGATCCGTTGCGGAAACTGGATAAAGTTATAACGCTCGTCAGTCAGGTGATAAGACATGGCTTCGGAAAAATACAGCACATTGGAACGTACAGCCCACAACCGGCCACGCCACTCACGCAGAAAGTTGCCGGTTTTCATCGGTGATAGATACTGAAACTGTGCCGCACGTCCAAGTTCAGGAAGATTTGCAATCAAGACGGACCTTGTTGCAATGTTTAATTCTATGGCTTGTTGCAATTCACCACCACCAGGCTCAGTCATATATACCCGGACATGACTGACATTGGGATCAAGACACATCGGGAATTGCAGATTGATTGAGCTATTCTTGGATAAACTCACCTGATCAATTTCAGACAGTGCTGATTCCAGACCATTCGCCACCCAGGAAATAGCCAGACTGTAATCACTTGCAGGTAAACTGCCATCACCGGCATCTGTTGCATTTGGCTTGGCCGGTGTATCGATAGTTAATCGCTTGGCCTGGCTTCCATCATAGACAAACAAACCTTCATCACAGGCCATGCAGATCATGTTATTAAGCACAATATGAAATACATCACCTGGGCCGCATTCAATCAATTGCTCAATCTGCCAGGTTTCAGTATCTACTTTGCACCAGTAGCTCCCCAAAGCAGCAAAACAGTCCTTGTGTAGCGGTGATTGCCATAAACAGCGCAATGCCTGATCTGTGGCCAGTTTCATTTCCTGGCGAAGTTCAGCTCGTCCGGCACTGGTAAAGTTGATATTTATTGCATCCCGGACAAACAGACTGGCTGAATCGCCAAACTGTTCCAATTCCTCATCTTCACGGACATTATCCATGCCACGAAAGCGAGGTAGTTTTTTTTGCGGCATTAAAATGCTCCTTTCCTAAACTGGTCTGAATTGCCGTCAGGACGAATATAGTGAACGGCGTACTTCACATTAGACGCATTTGAGCGCAAAGCATCAAAGCCTACAGGCTTGATCGTTTGTGCCGGTATCACAGCACCGCCCTGGCCACGTTCTACGCGCATACGCTCTTTAAATTGGGTCGGATCGTATCCAATCACTGTAGCTTCAAATCCTTGTACCTGAATATCACGCACCTTTAAGCCAATATAGGTGGTCCCAAATTTTTCCATTAAGGTGCCGACTGGTATCGTTGGACGACGTGGGCCGACATGCAAACTCTGTGGCATATACAAGGTACCACCACGCGAGGAACCCATAGCCAGTGTGTTATATCCGCTTGGCTTGATGGTACGGTGGAAAAACTCCACTACCGGACGGCCATACAGACTGGCACTCAATCCAGGGGGACGCAGCTGCACATTCTTTTCTTTGGCCAAGGTAATGCCTGGTCGACCAAATACTGTAAAGAGGTTGTTAGGTTGGCTTTTAATTTCCTGTGTACCATCACCTATGTTATGCCAACCAAATCGATATGCCTGGATGCCTTTCACCTCAAGATAGCGTCTTTTTAGCTCTACTCTTGGCGTACCGTAGTCATTTCTAGGCCAAATCCCTTGCACATTCAGATAGGGATTATGAATCCAGACACGTGCACGACCAAATACTTCACCAGGCTTACGGTAGCCACTGTCACTATTGACCGCATGTAAATTAGCTTGAGGGTGATTTCTTTTAGCCTGCTCGGTTGCTTCGAGTACCGCATAAATGGTGTGTGGTGACAGTCGTGGCCTACCCATCGCAATCAGGTTATTAATTCCCTCATTAATGCTAATGGTCCGTCTGGCTAACTGAACCATTGGTGTTCCCAATTCCTTATCGAGCTTGATGCCGTTTTCCATCAGAATGCCATTGGAATAAACATCTGCAGTACCGAACAGCTTTGCATCAAAACCTTGTGGACGAATGACGTTAGTTCTCAGGCTTGCACGTGGCACCTGATCAAATGGAATACCGATCCCATGGCCATCCTTGATCACACTGGTATCATCGTCGCTATCTTCACCGCGATTCTCGACGTTATTCAGGAAAATATATTGAGTGGATAGCGGTGGGCTTGCTGTGCCGCGAACACGTAAAGCACCGATGGCACCGGCCACAAAGCTGTTTACGTTCAGTTTGCGGTTACGATCTGCAATGATCGGCTTGCCAAACAGCTGCGCATTATCCCCAAACGTATCCACATTTCGCCATTGTGTACGAATCGCTGCCTGGCCAAATTCCTCTGCATTGCGACCCCGGGTTTTTACTTCGGGTGTGACATTGCGTAAGGACGGATCACCAAATAAATCTCTTAAATACCATCTCGGTGTAATCACCTTCCTGTGAATACTCAGTGATGGCACACCCACCTGGGCAAAGTCATTAGATAGGGTTTCCACATAGCGCGTATATAAATCCACCTTATGAATCGGGATATAGATTGGACCAATCGAATAGCGTGATTCAATCGATAGGCCGCGCTTTTTAAAGCTGATCATTGGCTGACCAAATGCCAGGCTTTCAAAATTACCGATCCGTGGGAAATAGCGACGTGTGTTGACAGCTGCAGCTGTACCCCATTTTTCAGTATCAAATCCTTTCGGCTTGATCACGAATGCCGCATTGTGTAAGTGCGTCCATCCCGAGATATATGGCGGCTCCATTCCTTCTAGGCGAATCGGACGCACACGATGAGAAATCCAGGCCGTACCCAAAGGACGTGCATCGATACCGCCTGGCTGCATCAAGGTCGCGTTATTACGCACCAGGGCACGACCAAATAAGGCCATGTTGCTACCGGTAATGCGTACTGTGCGATTGCGATTGATAATGCTCATCCATCCCTGCAACTTCGGTGGATTCAAATCGCTATCTACATCATAGGTCTGGATAATGTACTGACGAGAATTATAAACCGTGGTTTTACCCCAACGGTCTGCAGGTTGTTGGCCACCGGTGGCAAATCCTACTACAGACAAATACTCACGTGTTTTTTGCAGTCTGGCCGTACCAAATACAGAAGATGCAAAATTACTGGCCAGAATGCTCTGGCTTTCTGGAATGATCCGTGTACCAAACAAGGTCGCATCAAAGCCTTTCGCTTGGATATGCTGAGATCCACCAAGACGGTGGCCATATTGTTTCTGGTCCTCATAGATCGATGCAGGTGCAATAGACCGCACCCGGAACCATACCTGGTGTGCATTACCGTATCGGCTGTGATTGGAACCCTGTGCCAGTAGTTCACGCTGACCATGTGTGATGACTGGATCACCCAGGCGCATAGAGTTAAAGCCACCAACCGCAAGTTTACGCTTGGCCATCCCAATAGAAGGCTCACCCATAGCCATCATCATACGGCCAGAACTGACGATATAGCGCGTGTACAGCGTTAAGGTGGGCTGACCTAGATCAAGTGGCGCAATCGAACGTGGAGAGAGCTGTGGTGTTTTAGTGACTGTAGGACGACCAAAACTTAATAGGCTGAAACCAGGCGTATTAATTCGACGGATCCGTTCCGCGACCAGGGCATTACCAAAAGATGCACTATCGAATCCATCTGGTGCAAATGATGGCGTACCGTTATTGATAGATGCTGTACCAAACAGCGACGTATCAAAGCCTTTAAGCGGGTAATAACGTGCCGTGTTATCTACTTTGGTCCAGTCGGACAGTGGCGGTGCTTCAATGGATCCAGGCGCAACCTTAAAATTAAGATTGCGAATCTGAATATCACCAAAAATACCACCTGGAATTACACCGGTGATAGTAACCGTCTGCTTGGCATCAAAGATTTTCGCTGAACCAAACTCAGTCAGTTCACCAATACCTACGGTATAAAAGCGCGGACTGCGTGACACCCAAGCAGTACCATATTTTTCACTATTCCAACCTTTTGGGCTTGGGTTGCGCTGAACGTATGGACTACCCCATTGTGTCCCCAAAATACCACGGACGGTTAAAATCTGTGGTGATACGTTTGGCTTGGGTATAGTGGGTGCAGCAATACCGGTTAACTGAACCTTCTGGTCAGCTTTTGTATTGATAACCGCTAGATCACCAAATCGCAAAGCATGTAAGCCACCTGGTTGCACAAAGCGCACCCCACCTTGCATGTAGGCAGTACCAAAGACGTTACTCTCTATACCACGACCATTGAGTAGCACATATTTACGCAGGTTGTAGATCGTTGGGCGATCAAATATCGCAGCGTTAAAACCTACACCATAGACGTTTTTATGAAAGTTGATGATCGAAGGATTTGAAAATTTAGAGCTGTCAAAACTTTTAGGTGCAACGATTTGTTGTGCCAGTATAATACTGGCTTGACCGAAACGTAGTTGTGAAGAAACTCCAGAGGGTCTAAGTGTTACATTGCTCGACTTGGTTTTTAGCTGACCAAACTCAGGCGAATCAAATCCAATCGGTGTGACATATTGCACACTGATAGTTTGATCATCAAGATCAAAATGTACCGCCCAAGCGTCAGGAGGTGCATAACTGGTTTCAGGTAGATCGAAATCAACCTGATGTGGATTGAGCAAAGTTTCGGTCATGAATAAGCTCTTTATTTCACAATAAGTCGATCTTTGGTCCATGCCCCAGTTTCAGGGTCAAATACCGTAACAAAGCATTCCAAATTTACTGCAATATTTCTAAACTTATAGAAGCCTGATTTGTCTGTTTTGGACCTCCAAAGCAAGGTATTTGTTTCCTTTTTAAAACAAACAACTTCAAGGTTGGGTAGCCCAATACCACTCTTACGAACTCGCCCTTTAATTTGACCAAAGCCTTGATCTGCATTCAATGCAGTAATGATCGGACGCGGAAACTTCAACACCTTGTAGCCGAGCTGTTTCAACCTTGCATCATCAGCAACATAGTCCCCCCAAAAAACCCTGAAAATTTTAAGAGCCAATTTTAATTTCCTCTACAGGGATTGCATAAAATGCGTTATTTGTACCACCATTCGGTATGGTGTGCACGTAAACACTGCTATTCAGGTCAATATCGGTGGTTTTTAGTGGCAAACTATCTACAGCAACGTCTGGTGCGTTGGTTGAGGAATAACTACACAGATACATACCTCCGGCAACATACCCTAGTATCTGACCATTTTTTTGCAATATCAAAGGTATAGGCTTACACGTCGTTGTATTAAAATCATCTATGTCAGTGGGTAAAAATGAATCGTAAGCCACAGGGTTCTTGGCCACTGGCTGATCAGCCAATAGATTTGTTTCTTGGAAAATACATCGAAATTTTCCTAACATCATCCCGGATTGTGGACCAGTACCTTGATAGTTATAGCCGTTTGCTGTGGGATTACCATAAGTCGTGCCGCAAACCAACGGATAGTTGATAGTGTCGTAATTGAAAGCATGTGTAGGGAGGATGCCATTCATATATTGTGCGGCCCTTGTTCCTAAATTCCCAGGGATAGCCAAATGGTATTTACTGCCGATCAGTAAAGTTTTACCAAATTTAGTAAACCCTTGAGCCGCAGTATAGTTGTTGTATGTCGCCTCTGCTGTTAGTTGAAACTCCCAGGCAAAAGTGTCGTTAGGTACAGTTGCGGTCGCATACTGCGTCAAAGTATTTATATCTGTGATTGTACCTGCCGCAATATCAGCAGTATGACCAACACAAATACCGACTCTATTTCGGTAATTAGACACCGCTTGAAAAACTAAACGAACATATAGATCAGATTCATCTAAATTCTTCATTTTATAAAGATGAACATATGGTTGTTCATATAACAGATCCCAACCTAGTGGGGCAACTCTTGTGGTAAATCCACCTGTAATTGAAGTTGGTGCATCATCAAGCGTAAATGTCACTGTATTTGTCGCAACAGAATCAATCAAAAATTCACCGCCATTGATTGATGACAGTGCACCTGAGTCCACCTTCAAAACACGGTCTGCCACATAACCATGAACACCACCGTAGGTGAATGTGACTTGATTGCCAGAAACAGCAACACTATTAACTGTCTGCTCGTTATAGCCAAGTGACAGCATTTTTTTAAAGCGATCAGGAAATAGATTTTTTGAGCCTGAACAAAAATCTAAACCTGTATCCGAAAAATCAAATAATTTAGTTTGTGTTTGCTTCATCAATCAATTCCCCATAAATGGTTTCATTCTTCCAATAGCCTTTACCGTCATGCCATTTCTTGTATTCTTCAAAGAAAATAGATGCGTCCTTATTCAGTTCAGTAACACAAAAATCAACAATCCAGTCCATCACATTCTCATAAGACAGACCTGATCGCTCAATACAAAATGCCTGAAATTTAGGGATATGGATTAAAGCTTCCCATCGAACACCACTGGTATCCGATCCGAAAGCACTGTCATTAATTCCAATAACGCCTACGCCCTGGGTAGGTGGCTTTATGGTGGCTTGTCTGGCTGCTGCCATTTCCGCTTTGGTGCGCCGTTTGCGCTTTGGTTTATCGGGTGCTTGATCGGCCATTGAGGGAGAACTCCTAAACAATCTAAAAATGAACTGTGATTTACCGCCTGAAAATTCAAACGGTAAACGCAAGCCTTAAACCTTGAAGATTTTGTTTGTTCCGTTATCCCAGGTAACAATAATGTCACCACCATTCGGTGTGATCGGCAGACCGGTGGCCGTATCAATGAAGGCAATCAGCGGTGATGTTGCTTCTGTACCACTATCCACATAGATAATGATGGCTTCAATCGATGCACCTGATACCGCAGTGAAGGTAATATCTGCTGCATCCGCTGCACCACCAGTCGTGCTTTTTGCAGTCAAGGTCACTGGACCGGCAATACGTGCTGAGGTCGGAATATCGGACAAGTATTGGTGTACTGCGGTTTGTGCGGTATATGCTCCTGTATCCACCAGGATCACTTTGATTACGTCACTCATCCAGTTAATCTGCGCTTCAAGGAAACGCTGACGAGCAAAGTCGTATAGGGTATTCGCCATGGTAATTATCCAAATAATAAAAACATGGCTTTATGATGGGAAAGTAGGGCTAGATTCGACCAACCCTACACGGGCCTTAGGGGGTTATGGCCAGAAGGGTGTGACATGATGTTCAAAATCCTCTCGAACCTCACGACGTAAGTTGCTATCAGGCCGATCACCAAAGTAGTCAATAAACTTGGCTTCAGCAATTGCTGCCCGGTTTGGGTCCATAAACTCGGTATCTGGAATGCTGAATGCTTTATGCAATGCCCATTGCACCAAGTGTGCATGATGTGCCTGATTAATTTCAGGCTGATCCGTATCCTCTACCATATCAACAAGTGGTAAACGATAGCCTTCAATGATCAAGGTACCGTCTTGTTCAGGACGTGGTACCAGACGCAAACCTGTGTCAGATTGAATGGCATGCTCTGGATCACCGATTCTCGTACGCCAGTTGCTATGGTAGCGATGACTGAGTACTTCTTCAGAAGCCAGTTTGACTTCATACTCAAAATGGTCATGACCGAGGCTGAAGCGCAAATGCGTCAATTCATAGATACGCGGATCAAGCGGGTACTGTGCCTGCCCTGCTGTAATTTGAATACGGCAGATTGTGGCATCTTCCGCTTCATGCAAAAGACGGCCACGAATACAGGCCTCATGAACTGCGTCATTTAGCCATGCATCCACATCTTCATCACTGGTAAAGTATGGTTGTATCGAATCACCGGCTTCAACACGAAATCGACGACGCAGTTCTTTTAAGTCCATATTTAGATCGCTCCAAACTGACGTACTTTCTCAATCGCTTTGTCTTTCAGCTCATCGAGCTTGAATGAGTTCGGATTTACCTTTTCACCGTAGTTTGCTTCGATGTAATCCGTCACAGCCTTTTTGGTACCGAACTGCTTGATCGATTCAACCTCATTGAAAATTCGATCCTGTTCCTGCTTCAGCTTGTCCTGTTCAGCCTTTTGCTGTGCCAGAATTGCATCGGTATCATCCAGATCTTGTGCTACAGGTGCATCACCTGCTTCTACTTCTTTGAATTCAGGATGACTCAGGAACTGCTTGGCAAAGTTGCTTGGTACCGTACGCGGCTGACCACGATTAAATACCAGTTTGGTGCCGTACAAGTTATCTGTGAACTGGTCTTTCGGCCCGTCATAGACAATGGTCACGCCTGCTGTTTTAACTTGCGCTGCTGCCGCTGCACCAATTGATTGTGTCTTTTGAGCTGCCACCTGCAGCTGTAGTTTGACAAGTTCGCCATTCAATTCAGACACATCATCAGGATCTGGCAGGTCTTTAAGCAAAGTCACCACTGCTTTAAACAGATAGTCTTTGGTTTTCTGCTCTGCAGGTAACTGGTCATAAGGCAGGATGCAAGGATGGGTTTTCTTTTCCAGATCTTTTACTTCACCATAGGTCCAGCCATCTTGTTCTTTTTGGGCTAACCAAGATTCATGTGACTGTTCAGGTGTGGTATCTGGGTTTTCTAAATGCAGTTTTACACCATACTCAATACTTTTTTTCAGCTCATCTGATGTTTCTTCCCAAGGTAAATGAGACTGATCACCCAGTGATGCGGAATATGCCAGATTCATTCCATGTGCAATTGCTGCCAATAAAGCGATTTTCATAATGATTCCTCATGTGAAATATAAAAAAGGGATGGTGACTCGCTGAAAATCATCCATCCCATAAACTTCATGTTTTTATACTTTTACTTAACGCGGGCCAGTCAATTCACCAGACACCACAATCTTGATGTCCGATGCTTTGGCATTGGCCGCACCACCAGTGGTGAGCGTTAAAATCGCAGGCTTTGGCAAAGTCACTAACTTGGTACCGGTTGCACGTAAACGTGCTGCAGTCGCCAGTGCACCACCGTTAATAAAGTACGCTGCATCCTGCGGTACTTCGCTTGAGTCCACACCATCAGCATATTTAAAGCCCAGTGAACCAGTCACAGCTTCGGTCATCGCCGTATTGATAAGCACCTGTGCATCATCCAGTCGGAAGCCTACTGGCAATAAACCCAACTCGATTACATCACCTGAAGCCACTGCCACATCGGAATTGGAATCCAATACTGCACCTGCCGCATTGGTAGCCAATGAGAAAACAAAGGCTGTCACGTTGCCGTATGGCACTGCACCACCGAAGCGATTCGCAAATCCGCTTTTACGTTTAATTGTCGCCATGAGTTAAATACTCCTAAAATTTGACGGAGGGCCGATCACTCAGCCCTGTTTCAGCCTTAGCCTTGGATTTTCACTACGGTATCGACTGCAATCACACCATGATCGGTGTACTGCATGTTGCTACCATCACCATCCACATCGACATCAAAGCGGATTTTCTTCACGCCACGAATTGTTCCGATCAAAAGCTCGGCCTTATCGCCATGATCCAGATCACCCTTTTCAGACCAGAAGTACGGCACACCTGAGGTTTTATGCGCAGCAAATGCTTCTGCCAATGCCTGGCCACCCAAGATGATTGAACGATCCACTGCATGCGTTTTACCAAAGCTTGCAGGTACAAGCGCTGACGCTTCTGTCTCAGAGGTATGGCTCGTTGCATACTTGATTGCATTACCCGCAAAGAAGCGAATTGCGTGAGACATTTTGCGGATCAGGAAGCCATTCCAGATACCCACATCACCACGGAACAACGGATGCAACTTGGCATTCGATGCACGTGCTACTGCATCAGCCTGGAACTGACGGAAAGTAGGCTGTTTTGAAAACCAGTTGTACTGTGCTGGAGATACCAGCCATACGCGAAGTGGTGAATCTTCTGCACCGTCATCGCCTTCGACCTTGATACAAGGTGGCGGTAGGATCATGTCATCCAGCACCTGCTTCATTGAATCCACAGTGTCCAGTGTGAACAGGTCTGTAGTTGCCAGAGATGCTTCACCAGCATTGGTGGTAAATGATTTAACGCCTTGGCCATCGACCATGAAGTGACGGTTTTTGGTTGGTGCCAGGACCTTGTTCACCATAATTTTGGCAAACTTCGGATCTTCTTCGGTTGGAATTGGCCATTCCACGTTTTTAACGAAACCACGTGCACCACACAGATGAACTAAAAGAGACATATCGCTATAGCGGTCCATCAGATCCTGTGCAATTGGACGGCCCATGCGACGGAAATCGACTGGTGAGCGGATCTGCGTCATCACATTACCCAGATCTACAGGGAAACGTGCCTGGTCTACACGCAGACGATCTTCAACGATCGACATGCCGACACCGCGACCTTCAGCATATTCACTACCCATGATCGGATAAGCGTTTACTGGCTGGATCAGGTTGTAGGTAACTTCATCACCCAGGCCTTTACCCAAATCTTGAACCCGTACAATCGGCATGTGCTTAGAGGTTTGTTTTTTAATGGTCGCTTCTGCACTGCCTTCACCTTTTGGCATTGGGCCAACCAGGTTGTTCAGGGTGCTTTTACGACGTAAGCTTTTTGCAAAGAGTCCAACGGACTGTTGCATCATATTGGTTTTATCGCCGTATGCGGCATGGGTTTTATCAGTCATGGTATTCTCCACTAACAAATTTATGCACGACGGCTCATGTACGCTTCGACTTGATCAGGGGACCAGTTCTCCATTTCTGCGAGAAGCTCAGGCCCACTCAAATTCGACAAACGTTCATCAGCGGATAATGCTGCAGGTGAACCTGCAGGTAGATCCGTCACGCTGTGCGGTACTTTGGATGGAGCGTTCTGTACAGCTTGCTTGGCTTTTTCCACCATGGCCTGTGTTGGCGCTGGTGTATCAACCTTTGGACTGACATTGTTTTGGGACTTGTACAAACTTAAGAGTTCAACCACCTGCTCTGCATTGCCATTGTTCAATACGTCGTCATAAGCACCACGGATAAAACTTGGCTGTGCATCTTTCCATGACTGAAATTCTTGCGATTCTGCAATCGAGTCATAGTCAGGATGTTGTGCTTCGATATAAGCAAAGTGTTGCTGCTCCGCACTCAGCTGTTGTTGCTGCTTAAACGGTGCAAGGGCTGCATCCATCATGCTCTGCACTTGTGCAGATACACGCTGACTCACGAGTGCTTCAACTCCTTTGGCAATCGCTTCTTCTGAGAAATCACCAAACAAAGCCATCACATCGGCATTGTTTCCACTTGCCTCAATGACTGCCTCTGCTACAGCTGCATTCTGCTGTGCGACCTGAGTGTTACCAGGTGTCTGCTGTGCTGCTAACTGTGCAGTGAGTTGTTCCACTTGCTGTTTATACTGCTGTAATTGTTCACGGGTTTCTTGCAGTCGCTCAAAAGGAATGGTGTGTTTTTTATCCTTCGCTAAGACCACAGAATTTTCCGCGTTTTCTTCAACTGGTGGCGTTGGTTCAGCGGCCGGTGGTGGTTCCACTGGTTCTGACGGAGCCGGTTCAGGTGAAGCTGTCCCTGCATCTGCTTTTACTTCTTCTGGTGTAGTGGCTGGCACACTACCTGTTTCTGCAGCTGGTTCTGCAGTCTCGCCAAATAGCGCAGCTTCTAATAAGCTTGCGCCCAGATTCTGTTGATCAGCATCCGCGTTAATGTCTGTCGTTAAATGCTCTGTATTACTCATGCCTTTCCTGCCACTTATCGCTGTAGCCGCATATAGGTGAAGTGCTGACTTTTAAGAGTCGCTTGCTGTCGATTGCTCAACGTAGGCTTGAGTATTTGGGATGTGGTATGAAGTGGTCGAACCCTACACAGGGGCAATAGGTAGGCAATAAAAAAAGCCACTAATTAAGTGGCTTACATAGATTGAATGTAGTTATAGATCTAGTCGTCTGTTTGCATCAATTTCTGCATCAGTGGCGTGGCGTACCATTTCTATTACTGCATGCTTTGTATCATTATCCATCCAGAGTGCAACATTATTACCATCAGAAACAGTCATTACCTCATCGTGCATAAATTTATCAATGAATACGATTTTATCTCCTAACTCATAAATATTATTTTCACGGCGGTATTCGAGAAGTTCTTTGACTAAATCTTCGTGAACAATCCACCCAGAAGAAGGGTGATATATTCCAACCTCATCAACTGCTTCTTCGAAGTCTTTTATATTTTGAGTAATAATGTCTTTAGCCTTCCCATACCCACCCAACCGATCAATCAAACTCATTTTTGATTCTCCTTCTCAATGAAAGTTGGGTTATGTGGTGCAACCCTTTTTTCTTTACGCCATTTCGTAACATGACCAGGATTATGTTGTCGCCATTCCTTCATTTGCGTTCTATGAACGGCTTCACATAAAAAACACGTACAGTTCTTATTTCCTGTTTTTCTTTCAGCATGCTGCCGATAACGACATGGTTTTCCGGTAAAGTATTTTTTAAGACCATATTCTTTTGCTGTAGCACGTGAAATTAAATGCAGCATTATCATCATAGTCACCTAAAAAAAAGCCCACCCTTGGGGAAAGGTGGGCAAAAAGGGTAAGAACCCACAGCGCTATTTGGAGCATGTAACAGGACTCGAACCTGTATAAACGGAGTTGCAGTCCGCTGGCTAATCCACCTCACCCATACATGCATAAATTCCCTTTGATCGGCTCAGATAAGGGTGATCTGATTCAAGGTAACAACAAAAACCCGCCTAAACGGTTATTTCCACAATCAAGTATCTCCCAATACTTAATTCCAGAACTGTTGATTGCACGGTACTTTTATAAATGCGCCAGGATCGCGCTTCCCATCTCCACAACGTGGATTATCCATTCCTGCCGAAGCCTGTCTGGACTGTGCAAACGCCACCGTTCTAATGGCACTCCAAAATATCTGGCCCTGAGCGTAGGAGTCGAACCTACTGTGCATTGCAACTTGAGGGAAGAAGCAAAAGCACACACACCGCCTGTGGCCAAGGGTAAATGCCGTCTTTCCGAGCTGTCATAAGACCCCAACATCTCACCTTTAGGGACTTAGCATTGATTGGCAACGTGCGAATAGTTGCTTTATTCACTTACTTCCAACTCAAGTCTGTCAGTGAGTTATTGCCGACCTCATTAAGAGTGTGCGTTACCGTATCGCCTACGGATTCAATCAATGTGCTCGTCTTTCCGAACCGTCAATGGAGATTAAACAAACCTTGGCTTGTCTACCGAACGATGCTCACCACCACCCGATATATTTATAGTAAGTCGCCGGTTTACGACGGCGTGTATAAAAAAAATACAAACAGTTCAAAGTGGTAAATATTTTAATTGCTCGACAAAAAACTCAAAGGTTTCTTGCTGGATCGTCTCTGATTCATTGTCGAATAGCAGACTATAACGGTCATCGATACGACGGAATGAGAACGGAATACCATCGGCTGTCATGCAGTACAAGTCCAGTGCATCAGATGACTCATGTTCAATAGTGAACTCAGTATCATCAGTCCAGCTATTCAGGAAGTTATCGAAGCGTTCGCAAAGTGGCCCTTCCTCTGCATCCAACCAGTGCGGTTCATCTTCCTGCTTTGGCTGAGTTGTAATGGCCACAGCTATCGCCATGGTCAATGCAGACAGTTTGAATTGTGGTGTGCCAATTACACCAACGTTGTTATGACTCAACCCAGCACCCATTCATTTTTATAAGCCATTTCTTTAAGTGTGCGGATCGCAGCTGCAAAAGCCACTTCTTCAGTAATACCGTTCTGTGTGATTTCTGGCACAGGCTCTGGTGCAGCATGCAAGGAAATCGTGCACGTCCAATAATCCTGCTGATCACTGGTAACAGCCCAGACATATGCAAATGCCACAGGACCTACATACTTAAGAACCTGCTGTGTTGGAATACTTTCCCAAGGGAATTCAGGAGCTATAGAGAAGTTGATGTTGCTTGAACAATGCTTTGAACCTTCACAACTCTTCATCGGGTTACGGTACAGGTTATAACCTTCCAGTTCCCATAATTTATCCTGGGCCTTCTGAGCTGCCGCTTCTTGTGCATACTTAATACCAAGCGACACATCAAAGTTTTCTTTTGACACACAAGCGGTATGGCCAGTTGCTAAATAGAAATCACCATTTAGAAATGCATGAGCGAATGTAGAGGTCGTACCTTCTGGTTGCTCAAAGACGTATTGCACACGCTTCATCATTTCTTTGATCTGATCAAGTGTGACTCGTGGAGCTTCCAAACCTTTGTTTTGAATCTCTTGTTCCATCTGTTCATCTGTATGTGACATGAATGTCTCCTGGTGGATTATTTATGGCGATCTTTAGAATTGATGTCTTTGATATATGCATGCTCCATCAGGTACGACGCAGCCATGATGATCAGGGCGCAGATCGTCAAGGAAATGACGACCGCAGCAAGACCTAAGCGTTCCACTCGATAGAGAATTAATGAAAAGGCCAGCAAACTGAGAAGGATCAGAAGAATTATTTTTTTCATGTGCATCATCATCTCAAAGACTATGCAGATGATGATGCTGTTATGGTTTACGTCATGCTGTATAAAAATCAGGCTAACAACCTATTAATGGTCATTAAAAATATGCGGGAAATTACGTTCGCTATAAGTTTTCTTTTCTACAGATTCTTTGCCATAAAATGGATAGTCATCCTCATACATGTCGATAATTTTTTTTACTCCATTTTCCCAGGTGACAATCACATCACCACCATTCACTTCCAATTCTCCACGCAAGAGGTTTTGTGTTTGAATCACCATTAATGGATTATCTGATGAATCAAAAATGACAATAGCAATAATATTGGAATTTATAGGTTCGGATATACTCGGAAAAAGCACATCATCC
The DNA here is from genome assembly GCF_000264725.1 of Acinetobacter sp. HA. Taxonomy (NCBI): domain Bacteria; kingdom Pseudomonadati; phylum Pseudomonadota; class Gammaproteobacteria; order Moraxellales; family Moraxellaceae; genus Acinetobacter; species Acinetobacter sp. HA. Next base: position 41,831 of record NZ_AJXD01000015.1, read on the forward strand.
GCATCAAATATCTTTTCCTTCGATACTGATTTATTTTCCAGAAGTACTCGTTCACTGAATGGATACTTCTTAATATCCCTTAAATTATCTTTAAGTTTTGGAACTCCAAACCCGCCCTTCTTTTTAAAAAGTAACCGAACATAAAGATCATCCTTCATAAGCACTGGATAAATACCCTCAGTTCTTAACCGTTCTTTTGCATACTGGGTCATGAATAAGTTGTTCATCACTTTTTCTCCCACCATACCAGCTGCATCAAATCACTTAACTTGTAATGCGTATGCTTGTTATGCACCCCAACAACAAACTTGTCTGTATAAAATCCCTGTGTATTCGTATGCTCTGAATGCTCATCTACATAATAGACCGCATCTTTCGGCGCTTCGTTAAGTAGCTGGATCACAAATACATTACCTTTGTGAGTGTGGAAACGTTTTGCTTGTTCAATATCCATAAAAATAGCCTCATCTGGTAATGAGGCTATTGTTTGGTACTGGGTTACGTCTTGGTGATTATTTATTAAGCTAAATAAATTACATATACTCATATTTTATAAGAGTCATGCAGGTTGCAAGTCACCACCTAAGTCAAATGGTTTTTTTTGTGCATTGTGATTAATTGCATTTTTTGCAACTTCCGTAGGTAAGCTTTTCGAACACATCGCCTCATGCGATTCGATAGTTGCTTTAACTTGATGGGGTTTGATATCAATCCCTTCATCCTGAAAGACACCAGAAATCTGATGCTCTTTACATCCACCTTGGTGCATTTCAAGAATTCTGTTTACATTACCCATATAATTAATGTGCTGGTTCCAAGTTCTTTGTGACATTTGATCACCTATAAAAGTAGATTTAAAAAACCTGTGGAACATTTTTTATATGTGTTCCACAGAAACTGCTGCAATCTACCAATAGCATGAATTATTAGTTTGTAAAGCTTAAAAATAACTCATTATTGTAAATTATCACTGGTTCGTGCCGTCTCAATTCCTTGTAGTCCAGTAGAAGGCTGTTGCGGTACCGGTGGATTCATCGGACTGGTATTCTGCTGTACCTGCATATCAGCAATACCTTCACTTCCGATCTGGGCACCTTCCCCTTCCAGGTATGGTGAACGAATATCACGTGCAGCTACTTCACCAGGGATAGGTAAGTTCGGATCATCACCCATTGGATTCGGACGCTGATACCCAGCACCCTGCATAATAATATCGGCAATCGGTGCAGCTTGTGGTACCTGAGCTACTTGTACCGCACCTTGGACTGCACTGTACTGCGACTGAACGCCTGTCTGTACAGCTTTAGCATCCACCAACTTGATATCACTCTCTGTCTTACGCTCTTTCAAACGCAATTCTTGTAACTTGATCTCATTGCCAGATTCTTTCAGTGCCTGAGCCACTGCATCCTTAATACGCTGTTCCACTTCCTCTGGTGTTGGCGCATCCACCGCTTCACGGATCGACTGAATGATGTCACGCTTAAACGGCGTATCTGTAAGCGCAATAAGGTACGGCAGAATCGTCTGCTGAATATTCGGTGGTAATGACTTGGTAACTTCGGACAAGGCTGCAAGCTGCTGGGCACGGAATCCGCTGGTACTTGGCACATCCTCAAGAATGACTTTAATCCGGGTACGCTGTACATCATTAGACAGATAGGTATAACCCATTGGATCTGTCTCAGGCTTATTGATATGTACACGACGCTCTGCAGTAATCGCATCACCTTCAATCACGACTACTTCTTCCTTGCTGCCCAAGTCTTCTACAATCATAGAAAGTAATAACTCACCGACCAGGGTTCGAGATTCCTTAAAGTGATCCATGATTTTACGCAATGCCTGATTCGACTGATCAATCTGCAGCTGCTCTTGCCGTCCACTGGTCGCAGTACCCTGACGGCCCTGAAAGCCTGAAGTAATACTACTGGTACGCTCAATCGAGATCCGGCTATCTTCCAGCAACTTAAATTGATGTTGATTCAATTCAAAGTCACGCTCAACTTCAAACTTTGCCCCAGTCTTGGCCATATGCTGCTGATTCAGTTCAATGTAGGCATCTGGACGTGCAATCTGCTGCATGATCTGGCCACGTGTCATCTGAGATGCACCACGTGTTGTGGTTACACGTACCGAACTTAAACCCCAACGCAGTTTAGCCTGTGTTGAATTAATCAGGTCTTGGCTGTACTTCATGTCTCGTACAAAGCCATATGGAATGCCGGTATTGTCCTCACGGAATCCTATGAACGGTACATAGGGGAAACTTTCATGCGGATATGGTGTAGGTCCATCGTATAGGCAATGTGGTCCCATCCAATATGAACGACGCATTTTAGCCACCGGCGCACGTTCAGGAATAGCATAACCATTTGCTGCAGCATAAATATGTGCTGGATTGCTTTCGTCAAACTCAACGATCCGGCCATCATCAAAACGGAGCATGGTCAGTTCTACCCACCGGCGATACCATACTTCTGAGACATTAATCTCTTTAGAAGTCTGATCGAACCAGAAACGTTCTGTCTTAGACCAGGCTTGAGCATCACCCCAGGCGTTACGTAGACCGGTAGAGTTGCCACCATCAATCATACTGTCATGTTGCCACCACAAAGCACCATGTCGGCCAATCGTTTCAATCAGTTCCTTATGCTGAGGAAATGCAATCTTAAGACGCTGCGGATGTACCCAGCGATTACGACGCAACCAGCGTGCATCACTCAGGTCATCTTCCTGGGCTTTCATGTCCCAATGGATTTCATTACGGTTTACGGCGACACAGCGATATGGATACTTCAGAGGATCTGCTTCACGTTTGACCTCAACCCAACCGATACCACAGCCGATCATCGGTCGGAATGCATCACTACATGCCTTATCTGCCTTGGATAATCGCTCAGCCTGATTCAATTTATAGTTCAGTGCATCTGCAACATCTTGTCCACCAGGCTCACCATTGGGTGTCACACGCCAGTCTGTCCGTGTTTCCAGCTCATGACCTTCAATGGCACGCAATGCAGGACCAATCATATTCTCAATGGCAGGAGGAATACCGATCAGCTTCATCCGGGTCAGTAATTCACTGTCCAGCTGGTTGCCGTCGGCATAGTCCATTTCTTTATCTGCAGTCGTACGCCAGTGTGGTTGCTGCTCTATCTCGTCATGGATCTCATTGAGCTCTTGGAGGTTCAATGCCATTTCATCTATAACTTCTGGCGTATCAGTCACTGAGTTTTCATCATTCTGCATGCTGCTACCTGTTCTACATTAGTCGCCAGTCGACTGGCTCATCGTTGTAGTTATCTTGGCGTTTTGGTTCATCTTCTGCGAACCCTACACGGCTTGTCATATCTGCCACATCTTCAATCAGACCTGCATCCTTGGCCTGTGCCCATTGACGCAAAGCATCGGCACCTTCAGAGCAGCCATTGGCCTTGTTAGGCTGATCAATAAAGCATTTATCTGCCTTGGAGAATTTCTTCTGATAGCCTTCGATACGCTCAATACCTAATTTGCAGCCGTCTTTATCGAACCAGGCATTCTTTAGATGCTTACGTGTGGACTGAATCCCATGAATCAGCTGGGTAATACGCGGCACGATGACAAAGTTATGTCCTGGTAATAGTTCTTCCAGCTGCTCCATTACAGACTTATTGAAGTCACCGAGTCGCTGGTGTGCAGCATCATGTGGTAGGAAATGGGTGTGGTAGAGATAACCATGAGAGGCAATCTCTGCTGCATAATGCCTCAGGTCTTGGCCATGCTTCTCGTAGTAGCGAATAAAACGGTCTTGGCCATTCATGATCTGCTCATACCAGATCGCACAACCATCATGATTCCCGATATCCCAATAGGTATAGACTGGCAGATCCAGTACTTCTACATCACAAATACCACCACGCTTGCGTAGTGCCAGCATATCCTTGGCATAGTAGTTACCATCTTTGGCCACCTGGAATGCTTCATCAGGGAATGATGGGAACTCTTGCCACATCTTGGATGAGTTACCGTTGAAATCCCCGTCACGCTGTTTCACATACCAGGCACGCTGATCTGGATCAAGACGCATCTTAACGCCCATCTTGTGGCGTACGATCTGCTCAATCTCATCAAAATAATCATGATCGGCATGTGTGATTGGCACAGTGCTTGAATCAATGCGGTACTTCGGTTCTTGCCACCAGGCATAAAAGTGGAAGCGGTAATCTTTATTGGTGAGTTTTTTACGCTGCAGGTAATTGCTTTGTGCGGTCTGAACCATGCCAAAGAATGAACCGTTACGACCTTCGGCAGTGGATTCAATGACCAGAATACCGGTAGATGGTACTGTTGGGATCGAACCTTCAATAACCTCGTCGTCTTTAGCAGGATCAGTTGCACAGATCTTACCGAACTCGGATACATGCAGACGGTGCAAGGTACCAGAACGAAATGAAGTCGCTACACGGATATTCGAGCCGTTATGTGCAAACTCAATCTCTGATTTATTACATGCCTTTAAAGGAAAACGTGCTTTGATCTCAGGTGGTAGATTGTCATAAGCAAACTTAATTTTGTCCTTAAAGATGTTATAAACAATCGGTAGATCCTGAGCGATAATGCCGCAGTTCTGGTTAGCATTGAACAAGGCATGATCTAGCCAGAGAATACAGATCAGCGTAGTAAAGCCAAGCTGACGTGCTTTTAAAATGATATTGCGGTACCACAGTCTTTCCAGGAATTTTATCTGGGCATCATTCGGTTTAAAAGGTAACTCATAGGTATCTGCTTCAATGACATTCCCGAACTCATCCTTGAAGTCATCACCCTTAATTTTGATCTTGTAAAGGCAGCCGGAAAATATCCGCCATTTCGGGTCAGCAAGACAGCGTTCCAGTTCTTCGGGGTTCGATGGCAATTCCGCTAAAGCGGTGTTATACATCATAATTCCACCCCTTTTGCACTAATGTAGTGCAACTTTAGAGCGCGTACGTGCATGAAATTGTTTTGAGCAGGGTCATTGGCCGTTTCGTTCACGTAGCGTCAACCTCACTGTCCAAATGCTCAAAATCAGAATCTTGTGCGACTGGCTGGAATGCTGAACTGTTGCCTTGTGAGATACGGTTAAGTAGTGCGGTCAAATCATCAGCTTTTTCTTCTTGTTTCTTATCCAGGCCATATGCTTGTACTTCCAGACCAACCAAAGTCTTGAGTGTGTCGCCCAGATCCTTCATCGACTTCACACGGTTCGGCAGCTGGATGATCTTCATGTACAGGTCATTCAGTTTGTCCTGGCCTTTGTCATCTTCCTTGCGCATGACATCGCCGAAGTCATCGAGCAGTGCAATGTTGTCCAGTCCGATCATGTGTTCAAGTTCATCGAACAGACCCATACATAAATTTCGGGCACGTTGGATATCTTTACGCTGATTGATCTGGATACTGGCAATCAGATTGGCATTGGCATCAATGGTCTCTTTTTCAGTGGCCTTATATTCAGGTGAGTTGCGTACCTCAGTGCGTACTACTTCAGTGCGTACTATTGCTTCTGCTTTGGCCTTAATTTTTCCGTTTAAGTCGCGGGTCCATTCTTGGGTCTTTGCACGCTTGCGAATAGCACCATCAGATACGCCAAAGGCTTGTGCTATCTGTCTTATAGACTGCACGCCTGCACGATATTCGATTTCAATACGTTCCCAATCAGGAGCTGTTTTCTTCTCTGACATCACACCACCTTTGCTTACAAGGTGATGATGGGAGTGCGCAGTGCGTACTGTCGAACCCTACAGTTTTACGCAGTGCGTACAGGCTTGATATGTTCCACGATTAGATTTACATCTAAAATAAAGCATGTAATATATTTTCACATACTTAATAAAATCGTTTAAAAAATGATAAAAGAATTTCCATATGATTCAGTCAGCCGGGCTATTAACTCTTTTGCAGTAAATGAAATTGAGGCTCGCAAACTTAAATTTGATCCAAAAGCTCCTGCATATATGCAATTAAGCAACCACCTAAGCAAATTAATTAAAAAAAAACCTAGAGCCGTTACCACATCAAAAAACTTTAATGTTCCTGATAAGAATTTAATTGGATATCAAAATTTAGTTAAAAAAATTGAGAGCGGCGAAGATATCAACATCTATCTCAGCACAAAGGTTAACGAACTAATGTTTTCTGATCGTTTTTTAGATGATTATGGCTGCGTACATTTTCATCTTGGTGAAAGATTAAAGGGCAAATACATTAAGCGTACTGGACCTGTTGCATTAGCCTTCGTGAGTGATGATGAAATATTTTTTATTGAAACCAAACCCCATGGTAAGGATTTCCCTTATACATGGTCGAATAAAAGCGTACTGGAAATACTTCATAGAGAGAGACCACATTTTATAAGTAAAAATAAGGTAACGACTTTGAAGGATATATCACCCAAGATATCTAATGAAGAAGATATAAATAATTTACGAAACAATGGATATGCTTTTGGTGTAACACTAGATGATGGATCCGTATACATGCCTGCAAAATTTGGCCCTGTAACTGTTGGATCATCTCAAAAGAAAAAGGAAAATGAAAAGGAACATTCATTATCTTCTCTAGCTTCCGAACATATGCTTCGCATGATGCAGTGTACGAGAGAGATTTATTTTTTTGTTAATCAATATATTCAAAAATATAAATTACAAATGAATTGTACAATCATGAATGTTGAGATTTATAACTTGCGCTCAGATAAACACGACCCCCTTCTCATTAATGAATTCGATATTAGAATTCATTACCGCAAAGAGGCTTTTTTCAAAATACATACGACCCATATTATTCGTTAGCAATTACAAATAAGTTTTTTATCAAAATTATACTTTACTCGTTGAATAGATCATCTTGTTTCCCAGCAACTATCTTTTCAATCTGATTAGAGTGCCGAGTGCTCCATTCCGTTATGGACCACTTTCATCAAACAAGCCTCCTTGAATTTTATCTTCATGGATCCGCTCAATACTGCGAGCCAATTTGCTTACCTGAGTAGCAATATTGTTGGTGACATAGTTCATGCTACGCCCCATCTCGATATTGCTGTACTGCATGGCATCACTCACCATTAAACAGCCAAAATCCCGTGCTTCTTTAGGTGTTAAGGTCAGCACAATATCATCACCGATCTCAATCTTTACCGTACCGTCATTAAGCACTGTTTTGGTAATCATGCGTGCAGGACGATGCTGCTGCACCGGCATATAAACACCACGTTCTACGCGGTTCACCTGATTTGTATCAACCAGATAACTTAAGCGATCGTCAATCTGTCCTCGGGTGAGATGTGGCAATGCAATCTGCAGAGTTTCACGTGTAATAATCTGCCCCTGGTTATGCAGATCCACACATGCTTCAAAAATCATGATAGTCGATGACTTCTTTTCATCATTCTGTTCTGCATCAGTGTGTTTCTTACGCTCGGCCATATCTACCTACCCCTTTAAATCAAATCCAGATCAAGTACAGTGAGCGTGGCCCAATGGACTGCACCTGTATCTATGAAATAGCAGTTATGACGTTTGACAAGCTGTGGTGAAACGCTATGGCCAAGTATCACTGCATGCACATTTTCAACCGCTGAATACTGAGTTCCTTCCCAATCCCCGAAACGATCACGTCCCCACATTACGTGATCTGCTACGTGGCGGCCTTCATTCATTGAATTTAAGTCGTTTTTGAAGGTATCCCAGTTGTTGTGTTCAATATGGCCATGCACAAACCCAAAACGCTTGCCCTTATAGTCAACTTCAATCGCTATAGGCAACTCGGCAAAGGTGTGTGCAATGTTGTACATAGCTTGGCCATCGAGCATATAAAACCATTCACCACCATTGGCGATATGGCAGCGCTTTGCAGATTCGTTATGTAGGCCTTGAACACATAGATCTTCATGGTTACCACGTACAGCGCTAAACCATGACTGAGAAAGTAATTCGATGCACTGCAGGTTTTGTGGTCCACGATCCACCAGGTCACCTACTGAAATCAGATGGTCCTTTTCAAAATCAAAGCCGATCTGCTGCAATTTATTCATGAGCAGGTTATAGCAGCCGTGTAGGTCCCCAACGGCATAGAGCTTTCCTTCAATCTGCTTTTCCAATTTTTTGAATAGTGCCATTTAGACCTCTGTAATCTCTATACCATGCACCGACATCATCAGGTGGCGCTTAATGCGATAAGTATCATTTTTACGTGTTGCTATGCTTTTAACGTCTTCCACAATCTGTTGGCCATTACGCATATAAACAAAGTCTGCAACGTAACGTAATTCTGGCTTAGCCCGCAATTCACTGCTGAACTTCACCTTAGGTGCAAGTACAAACGGAACCTGCATCTTTAAGTCCTGGATAATTCCATTACGTTCCATGGCTTTTAAAGTGGTGTACCGACGTTCCTCTTTTTTTGAATCAAACTTAAGCCCGTCCTTTTCGGTCTTAATGTTGTTGTATTTTGGAATTTTCTTTTTTGGATCAGGAATAGACTTAGCGCACAAGTGCCCCAAGCCTGCTTTCCTAAGTTCCCGATCAGTCAATACCGCTGGCATAGGCTATTTATTCAACAGCCAGATCCCAGGCACAAACCAGCCCGGTATTTTCAGCCATAAGCTCATCCAAAGTTTTAACCTCTGGTAAGCCAGTAACTGCTTTTTTCGTATTTGACTTGAAGGTCGCCATAACACGACGTTCAAAGTTGAAATACATCCCTGAAGCAGCTAATGCACGATGTAAAAGATTTTGCTTAAGATGCATGTTGTTCCCCGTAACTTTTCCCTTGTAATCTCTGTGAGTACTGCTCTTGTACCCATAAAGATCGCAGATTTCTTTCAGCTACTGCCGTACCCTGTTTTAGCCATGAAGTTACAGCCAGATATTCTTTGTAGGCCGCAAGACTCTTAAACTCGACATCAGCACTGATATAAATCTGCATACATTCGATGGCATGACCATCAGGTATATCCTTTCGGGCATCAATCGCATCGGCTAGCTCTTGCTTTAGACCTTTCCAGCCGACCTTCTTTAAACCCCTACCCATATCCACCTTGGCATCTGCCTTACCTTGCCAAAGTTCACAGTGATGCATCTCTGGAACTCTTTGCTCATAAGGCACAGTGACCATGTTGGTTTCTTCTTCATAGATATTCATCAGGTGAATATTGGTATGAATAAACCACTCACATGGCTTGATATGATCGAGCACCAGGACAATACCCATGTTCTGCCAATCGTATGCCCCTAACGCTATATGGAACGGTAACGTCTTGCTGTCTGAAAAAAGATCAAATAATTCTTTTTCATCTAATTTCTTGCGTTCGATGTACTCATGCACATGATGGCCAACATATTCCATTTCCATTGGGAACTTTTGAGCCATGTCACGACGCAATAATGCGTCGTGCTGGAACTGTCTGGTCGCTGCTGGTGATACCCGGTTTGGATTGAACTTTTTCTTACGAACTTTTATCTTGGCCATTTTTCTTTCTCGATTTCGCACAATCCACACAAGCACTATTTGAAACGTAACGCAGTTTTAAGCCACATTTTTTACATGGCTTACCTTCATAGGTATCCGCCTCATGTGTTCTATAAACCGTAGTAGACTGTCGTGCTCCACCCTTGCTTTGTCTGCCCTTGCTGACATATTCCATTTCCGCTGGTTTATAGCCGCTTTGTCCTGCTGGGATTTGGGTAATCTGGTTGCCCTGTTTCTTAAATTTTGCGACTTCTTTTTCCCAGTACTCGCGCTGTGTCTGTTTCAGCTCAGGATTTGTAAATTTGTGAACGACTAGCTCAACACGTGGCATAAATGTGTCTTGGCCTAAACTCATGCGGTAATCACCCTGTAATACTTGATTGAAATTTTGATAAAGTATTTGAAGCTTTTGAAAGACTAATTTCTCTTTCCATGCTTCGTACTTTTCGTTCTAAGGCTTGGTTATGCATTTCAAGCTTGGAATAATTCCTTTGCATATAAAGAACCTGCTCTGGATCCTTCAATCTGGCCAATGCCATAGTCAGAAGATTCATTTCGTTTTGGATATTTCTTTCTTCAAAGGCCAGTAATTCAAGATTCTCTTCAATTTTTCGATGGTCCGGCCAGCTCTCATTTTTTTTGCTATACGGATTGAGTCTCTTAATTCTTGGCACAGCCAGGACACCAGCAACTACCTTACAAATGCCCTTAGGACTGACATAGATCAGGCCCCATTTTTCTGGGACTTCTTCAGGCTTGATTAATCCGGTTGGACAGATGTAATAGCGATATTTACCCATACCCTGTGCCGGATTAAGGCGATGAGGTTTATTTTTATCTACCAGAAAGTCAGAGCGACTTGTCTTCGCTTCAAGTAAAAATGTACCCATACCATTTCGATTCAAACCATGCCGTACACCGAAAACATCCGGGTTTTCCCCATAACAAGCCGCCTCAACAATGGTGAAGTGACAGCCGTGGCCGTTAGCAGATTCAGGGCGTTTTAAAAACTTTGCTCCAATTTCACATAGATCACGGTGATTCATAACTCACCTCGCAGGGCTTTCTTGATCTCACCAATGCAATATCGAATTGCAAAAACTCGCTCGGATTTTCCAGACTTCTTGTTCTGCTCTAGTGCAAATTCAAGCTGCTTGATTAAGCTCGCAGAAGAAGTTCTTAAATTGTCATTTTCCTGCTTAGCCTGGTGAAGCTCCTGAGCCAAACGATCTACTTCTAAAATAGCCTGCTCTCTTGTGAGTTCCTGATCCGCAAAACACTTCCCATCAGCATGACAATAACCATCACTGCCACAATAACCAGAGCCGTGCTTGCAACGGATCACCGCATCCGCCCAAACATTGTGATTCTTGCTTAACAAGTCATGTTCACACGGTATTTTTATTGCTTTCATGACACATCCCCAAAATCAAAAGCTGACTGGTGAACAGCAGGCTGACGATCCAGCAAAGGTCTGGTCATATCAGACAACAAACGCTGTTCTTCTGCTTCAACCAGTGGCATAGCATTCATAATATTGCGGTACTCACGGTTACTTAGGCTCTGCTCATTGGATGGCAGGGTGATATACAGCACCTGGTCTTCAGTCATATCCACAAACTTTAAAATCATCTTGCGACGTGACAGGTTTTTAGTGCCGGCATTGAACCAGTTCTTGATTCGGCTTAATTTGATCAGACCGCAAAACTCATTTGGATCTTCACAATGGTGGTGAACAGGACGTGGTTTAAAGTTTGGTCCTGGTAATTCAGTGATCTTCCCCTTGTACCCCTTTAGCATTTCATCCAGTGCACGACGTTGCGCCTGCTTCTCTGAATAATTCCCCACGTAACGTGCCGCTTTTTGTGCTTCTATGTGCTGTAAAGTCATCTCAATTCCCCTCGAAGATGCTTAATTAATTTTGATAGAGATCCTGAACCTGTCTGTGTTATGCAGCGATATCAGGTAAATCCCCATTAAATCCAACCTGTTTTAAATAACCTTCCCACTTCTTGGCCTGGGCCGGATCTTTGAGTTTCACGGCGATACGGGCAGCAAGTTTTTCGTAGGATTCCCCTGGTTCACTGAACTTGCTGGCAAATTCAGGATGCTGAGAAAGCTTTTGTGAAAAAGTAAAAATTTGTTTTTCAGAAAGCTGATCAGTCTTATGAGATGCACCTGCAGGTTTTACAGAAGTTTCTTTTGAATATTTATTTCGGTATGCGTTGATCACCCAGTCAGCGAAGTGATAAATCATCAGCTCATCGCTCATTAGTTTTTCAGCGTTGTAAACTTCAAAGGCACGTTTTTCACGTTCAATCCATTTCGAATCCACGATGATTTCAAAATCGATACTGTCATCGGTCAAAAATATTTCTTCACGAAGTTTGTTAAAACAAAACCATGATTTTTTATTTTTAGATTCTATTGATAGATTCTTTGAAAGATTCCGTGTCCCAACGTTGGGACTCTTTCCACGGAACGTTGGGACTCTTTCGACGGAACGTTGGAACTGTTCCGTTGTTGGGACTGTTCCAATATTGGGACCCTTTAAATCCTCGTTTTCAGCGTCAAAGGATTCCATTGTTGGGACTGTTTCACGGCCATTTACACCGATCAAACGATAGACTTTGACCTGCTTTGTTCTGCCCTTTCTTTCCCCCGTATCTTCGATCAATCCATCCTGAATCAGCTCATCAATAATCTTGAGTACAGTCTTGCGATCCATCTCGGTGTCTTCCACCAGACGTGCAATACTCGGATAAGCACAGTGATCTTCACCTGCTCGGTCAGCCAGTGACAGAAGGACTAAACGCTTAAGAGGTTTAGTACTTCCGCCAGGCTTTTGTTTCTGGCGCACTTTCCATGCCCAGGTTGTTGCATCTAAGCTCATACTTCACCATCCTCACCAAATAACTCATCCACCAGGTCATTAATAGCCTCAATGATGGTGGTCCCCGTTTTCACGTAGGTATCATCTGGTGCCAGCCCTAATTCAAACTCGCGTTGTTCAATCCGAGCCTTGAGATTAGGAACGTCTAAATATTCTGAGGTCATGCCGCTACCTTTCTATTTTTGTTGACTAACCCAGTAATTCGGGTCAGACCAAATGCAGTAACGCGCATATGTAAGAAAACGCGTTCTTTCCCATCATTGCGATTCACGATCACTGGTGACGTACGGTTGGTGAATACCTTGTTCAAAACGTATTGAGCATGCGGCTGTAACTTGCGATCCGCATCTCGATAGATCCATTTTTTTGTCTATCAGAAGTTTGATTAGATCGGATTCACGGATGCCGATAGTTTTTGCACAGTCCCGTAAACAGTAGGTATTGGCAGTATCCGCAATCGTGTCGAGTGCTTCAGCCTTAGGTGCTAACTCGGCAATTTGCTGTTGTGCCAGTTGCTTGGCTTCAAATTGTTCGGCCCAGGCACGTGCTGCAGCAGCGGGATCAGTGAAGTCGGGAAGTAATGTATTAGGTTTTTTCAGCTCTTCTTCCATAGCTGTCATGCGGTCAAAGACTTGAGCCTGTAACTCATAACTGTATGACATGGCCAAAAGGCAAGATTCGCGTTTTGGAAAGTGGTAAATTTGACGCTGAACAGTTCCACCAGTGCCGTTGGTGTAATTAGCAGTTCCCAAAAAATTGGGAGCTACTTTTTCACCTAAAACTTGTGGAACTTTTGCCATAAAATGATCATGGCGTAATTCTTTATAAGGCTTTTCAGCAGTTGCAACTTCTTTACGGTGATTGTTAATAAATTCAACAAGTTCCACTGATGACATGGTAACCGGCTGTGTGCTATTATTAGGCTGAATTTGTATGATTGAATTCATTGTTTGAATCTCCTGAGATTGAAACACTTAGAAAGCCTGATCTGATACATCAGGCTTTTTCTTTGCCTATTGGGTCATTCCGATCTGATAAATCTGAGCGGTGCTCATAGTTCTTATCGTTCCCTGTTAAACCAAATATCCTTTGTTTAATCTTGGTCTCAGCTCTTAACTGATCGAGATGAGGCATGATTAAAGTTTCAAAAATATATTCACTAGCACCCTGCCCAGCGCGTTGCACTTCAGCTAAACCAGCTAACTGGTCTTTAATGGCTTGTGGCATATGCATAGTGATGGATGCATCTTTTTTAGGTCGTCGTTGTCTAGTCATTGTTTTCACTGGCAAGGGAAATTGCATCAAGCATTTCATGTGTAAATTTAATTGTTTTCGGAACAGTGTACTTACCGCCCGAATATTCCTTTTCAATTGCTTTCTTCAAATCATCTACTCCCATTTTCAAGAACCTACCTATGCGCTTAGCTTTCCAAGTTTGGCTTTTAGCTTCCCTTTGGTTGAGATCTCAAAAACCGCCTGGGTACTTAATGGAATGCCTTTTCGCCAATAATTAATTACAGATCGATCCCGACCAAGAATCCGAGCAAGATCAGCGTCACTTTTAGCTTTATAGAAAGCTCGTAAGTCGTCTACGGTCATGTTTATTTACCTAAACCACTATGTTTAGTTTATTGAACGATAAGTTTAGGAATATGTCAATTTTTTTGTTTAGTATTTTAAACAAATACAAGGTTTCACTATTATGCAAACTACATCAGACAGAATTAGCCAGCGCATGAAGGAACTAGGTCTGCAACATAAGGATTTGGTTGCTGCCACTGGAGCAAGCAAAGGGACTGTGACCAATTGGATTAATGGAGTGAATAACCCTACTGGAAAGAGATTGATTCAATTAGCTCAAACACTAAAAACTACCTCTAGCTGGCTTTTAACTGGAAATTCAACGCCTGAATTTACACAAGTCGAACCGTGGGATAGCACTACTCCGCTTGATGATGATGAGATTGAGATACCTTTCTTTAAAGATTTTTCTTTTGCTTGTGGTGGTGGTTCTATTGGCGAGGCTATAGCTAATGAGACACGCAAATTACGAATGTCCAAAGCAACATTGCGAAACCTATCTATTGCAAAAGAGAATGCTGTGGCAGCGACAGCTATCGGGGACTCAATGAGTCCAACTATTAAGGATGGCGATACAATTCATGTTGATCTAGGAAGAAAAAATATTAAAGACGGGAAAATTTTCGCTATTTGTCTTGGTGGATTGTTCTACTGCAAACGACTATACAACCTGCCTTTGGGTGGTGTGCGAATTGTTTCCGATAATTCTATAGAGTTCCCGGAAATGCATTTAAGTGCTCAAGAAATAGTTGATCAGCAGTTGGAGATTATTGGCTGGGTTTGGCAAATATCTAGTCTAGAAAGTTGGTAATAAAAACCGCTATATGCAGCTAGGGTAAGGTCACTGTATTGTGCTGAGATTTTTAAAAGGTAAGTTGCAAGTGACTAGAGTGAGCTACTAATACGCACTATATTTTTTAATATTTAAATTTAATTATTTTAAGGGGGAAATCCATGAAAATTAAGAATGTGGTATTTCATCATATTTTAAAGGAACAAAAAAGTAAGGGACCAGCTAGTGTAAAGCCGGAATATGCAAAGGAGCTATTACAACCTGATGATCCAATTGTTATAGACTTATGCCAGGATATATTAAAATCATATCGTGACCATAATCCTATGCATGGAAATATAAAGCATGGTTCAGATTTTCAGAATGTTTTACAGGGGTTCTTTAGTGAAAAACCGATTGAATTTATGGAGTTTACTGAGAATGTTTGCGGTCTGATTGAGAAAGAGCTTTCTAAAAGTTTCTTGGCAAATGGCGGTTTTGTTTTGCTTTTAAATTATGAGGACTCTCAAAAAGATTGGTTATTAATTGTCATGTTAAAAAATGATGAAGGTTATGGCTTAACGAAACTTTTAACTCTTGAAAAAAGACAATATCTAAATATTGAAAAGTTAAATGAATCAGCACGTATTGATGTAGAAAAATGGAAATCCAACTTAGTAAAAAGCGAAGAAAGTAATAAAAATTGCCTTTCTTTTATGAAAGGGAAAAAAACGCAGGATGAAGATGTTACTGAGTATTTTAGATTTGCACTTTCATGTGATGGATACATAACAAGTAAACAGAATACAAAAAATCTTGTGGATACTGTATTTAATTATATGGAATCAAAGAATCTAGAACCATCGCAAAAGGAAGCCATACGAGATTCTCTTTTTTTATATTTTGAAAAACAACATAAGCTCGGTGAGGAGGTTGATTTAGATACTATTGCCAACACTGTTAACGCTGTTGCCCCCACTGAGTTTACAGATTACTTAAAAGAAAAACAGATAGACATTGACTATACATTTAAACCAAACCCAACGAGTTATAAAAATTCAAAAGAATCGGTTACACTAATGGTAATGTAAAGATTAGCTTCACATATAATGATCTTAATGAAACAGTATTTCTAAATAAAGAGGGCTACTTGATTCTTAAATCAGTACCTCAGCATATTATTGAAGAAATTCATAGAGCTACACCACAGGCAATTGGAAAACCAGAATAGAAAATCACTCATGACCAATGAAATCACTTTTGAACTTGTACAAAAGTATGTTGAGTTAACTTCTTTCATTCAAGATGTAAATTCAACTGGAAGAAGAAGTATCGAAGGCACTATCCAGCCTTGTGATTTTGCACGCGTACAAGAAATACTTGATGAGTTGGTAAATAAACTTGGCTTATTAGATCCTTTTATTCCAGATTTTGATTGTGATGATGGTCAGATTATTATTGATTTTCCATCTTTCTATTATGAATCTTTAGAAATATTACTTAGAGAACAGCCATTATTTAGATCATCTCTTCCTGATCAAATCATATATTTCAAAAATGAAGATTTTATTTATATTCCGAAATCATCTAATAATAAAAAAAATGAAAATATAAAAAAATATATTGATTGTGTGGAATTATATAATCTATTAAAAATTAGCTCTGATCATATCTCTAAATCTATTCTAGATGAGGAGAGTTTATTTTTTCTGGGAAAAAGAAGGCTTGAGGTAGTTAATAATTTATCTACAACTTGTGATATAAAAATCGCAAAACTAGATGCTTTCAGGTTGAATTTCTATGAAATTGAAATTCACAAAGATCCTATTAAGCAGATTATTTCTGATAGTCTAATTAATTACTTTAATCATGATAAAAAAATATCAATTAATAATATTACAGCTAATTTTGATAATATTTTTGAGGTAATTAACAATAATTATAATATGTATCTATCTGAATTTACTTTTGAAAAAATAAAGAAAGAGGTGGAGAAATTCAGAACCGAATCTATAACTAGATTAAATAAAGCTTTTACTGATATTCAAATGCAAATTATTACTATACCTGCATCCTTAATAGTGGTTGCTAGTAGTTTAAAAACAGGAAAAGATTTCTCTTTTTTGGCAAACTCAATCATTTTGATGGGCGCTATATTTTTTGCTATTGCCGTATTGTTTATGTGTGAAAATCAAAAGGATACATTAGACAATATTAAATATGAAATTAATGCACAGGAAGAGACTTTTTCTAATGATCCACTTTTTTCAGACAAAAAAGAAATAACGGGAAACTTTATTATTTTAAATAAAAGATATAAAAAACAAATTCGAAATATTCTTATAGTAAAACTAAGCATTATTTTTTCAATTTTAATTATGTTTAGTATATATTTTTACTATAATTTTTTAAATTCCTGCCTAACAGTAAATATATTATTTTTAGAAAATTTTACTTGTATTTAATATAAAAAACTGAAAATTATTTATACACTCTGCGTAAGTCAGAATTTTATGAATTATATTAGACCTCTTGCGAAAGTATCGTTTTACCTAATTTTTGAATTGGCTAAAACCTTATAAAATGTAGCTTTGGGCTGTTTAAATTTTGACTAACGCAAGAAGTCTATTATTGTTCTATCAATAAAATGAGAATTTTTAAGATTTCTTAAGGCTATGATTAGCAACCCCCAACCCACCCTGTGTGGGTTTTCTTTTGTCTATTAAAACATAACTCAAATCTAAGTTTTAAAAAAGTTTATTTTACTAAACAAAGTGATTGACTCTATCTGTTCAGTTTACTAAACTAAATCTCGTAAACACAAAAAAAGCCCCGGCGGTCTGGACAACTACGGGGCTTGCAACTTGCGAGATCAATTATGAACAAAAACCCTATTCAAAGCAACTTGCCAGAGTTCGGCCAGTCAAGCATGACTTCTGAGCGTTTGTACCAGCACCCTGTACCAACCGTTAAACCACATTGGTTTAGCAACTTCTCTGCTCTTTTGCTTCTTGTTGTTTTATTTGGTGGCCTTGCATTGATGTTTGTGCATCAAGCAGACAAAGAAGCCGCGTATCAAGCTGAGGCAATCGCCAAAGCTGTAGGAGAAGCGAAATGAAATTTGCAGAACACATCGACAGCTTCCAACAGGAAGATCCGAATTTTCTAACCTACTACTGTGAACGCTACCGTGTAGGTACAGATCGCCCAGTGACTTATGTCCTTAAGCGTAAAAGCAGTGTTCAGGCACACAAGGAAGGCAATATTGCCGGTTTTGAAGTGCATAAACAAAAAGCTGACGGCAGTCTGGATCTGGTTGAACTGGTAAATCAAAAGGACTGGCTTGTAAAAGCTTTGAATCAAGCACGCCAGCCTATTGTGAACGCTCAACAACGCAATAAACGTACAGCCCGAGTAAAAGCCAATCAGATTCTGATTGACTCCGGTTTTTATGGTTCTGATGCGCATCGTGCATGGTCACGTCGCAATCGTACCCACTAAGTATTTTGATTTTTTGAGGGAAAAATCATGACAAGCGTATTTTTTAAACCCGCCCAACGTAAAAATGCAAAGCTGCGTTTAGCTGTTTCTGGCCCTACTGGTGCAGGAAAAACTTATGGTGCCTTGATGTTGGCCAAAGGTATTGGTGGTCGTATTGCTGTTGCAGATACTGAAAATAGCAGTGCTGAGTTGTATGAAGACCTTGTTCCATTTGAGCATGCGAACCTACAGCCACCCTACACTCCTGAAAAGTTCATTGATGCAATTAAGGCAGCTGAAGCAGCAGGCTTTGATACTTTAATCCTAGACAGCATTACCCATGAATGGTCTGGTGTCGGTGGCTGTTTGGAAATTGTAGATAAGCTGGGTAGCACAACATTCCGCGGTAACAGCTGGGGTGCCTGGAGCGAAGTAACTCCACGTCACCGTAAATTTATCGATGCGATGTTGCAGTCCAGCATCAATATCATTGTGACCCTACGCTCAAAAATGGAAACAGTTCAAACCAACAATGGTGGCAAAAAGAAAGTTGAAAAAGTAGGTATGAAGGCTGAACAGCGTGAAGGTATTGAATACGAGTTCACCACAGTTCTAGATCTCACTCATGAGAACTTAGCCATTGCCACTAAAGACCGTACACGCTTATTTATTGAACCAAGACCGTTGTCTGAAGCTGATGGTATAGCCCTAAAACAATGGCTGACTTCCGGTTCTGGTGATGCATGTATCGATGGTAATCAGTTTTTAGAACTTGAGTACTTAATGCAGCAAGCAGGAATCGATATTGAAAAGTACTGCGCCAAACGTGGTCTGAACAGTTTGCATGATGTCCAACAGCAGAAATTTGATGAAACCTGTGAAGGGATTCGAAAAATCATCACTAAAAACTCTGAGCAGGCCCAGGCGGCCACTCAGAAAAACCAGCAAGCACAAGCACCAGGTGATATGAAGGCTCTTTTCGATGATGCACTTAAGTCTCTGCCTCACACCAAGGATTTAAATATTCTTAGTGGCGCTTTAAAAACTTTCCAAAACACAGAATTTTTATCCAGTGATTCTCAATACGTGTAAAGCGCGTGCGGATCAGCTTGGTTACACATTCACAGGTTGAGACCTACTCATGCAAGTAGCAAGCACTGAACACAAAGGTATGAATTACCTAAACCACTTACCAGATCCCATCAAACCGATGGGATCCATTCACCCGAAACTGCGGAAAGCGTTTTTTGCATTCTTGCTCAATGATCACTACCGCATTTTGAGCGCCTGTAAAAAGAAAAAGATTGTGACCCTGGTACACCCTACCCGTGGCCAAGTCACGATCACATCTTCAGAACAACTAAATGCTGAAGGAAAAAAGCGTTACCAGGTGTTTTTTAAAGTTTATTTCAAAAAGGGTTCAGCTTTTATAGATCAGCTGAACAGTCAGATCCATATTCGCGTTGCAGCATAATTTTAGGGGTATCACACATGACACAGAAAAATTTATTGACGATCAACAAGGAAGAACTTGAGCACATCGTTGAAATCAGTAAAGGGGATGCTTTTCGCGCTGTAGTTGAACAGGTGGAGGCCCACTTGTTGAAACTTACTCTGATTCAAGCACGTGGCAACCAGACGCTTACCGCTGAATTGCTTGGATTGAACCGGGGCACGCTGCGTAAAAAATTAAAAAATCACGGCATGTTGAACTAATTTTACTGTTCTGGATGAAGCTCATGACAAATATTAAAGATCTCAATGCATTGAAAATGGATAAAAACCTCGGAAAAGTGCTTGATGCACTGACCAATGATCCGTTTGGTTTATCTGCTGCACAGATTGCTAACAATTCTAAAATGTCGTTAAAGACAGTTAAAAATTGCCTTGCTGTGTTAGTGCAAGACGAAAAAATTCACCTAGATGATTTAGGTGTCTATCACACCACTCTGAAAGCCGATCAATCACATGCTGAGCCAGTAGTTGAAAAAGAAACTCAGTTGGTGGTGAGTGCAAATACAGGTAAGGTCGTAGAAGTAGCTAAAAACCCGGTTAAGAATGATGTCCCTACTCCTCCGGCACCTCAGGTCGTTGGCGTAGAAGGCTTTGATGCCAAAATCACACCCACCAATCTACTCGACATCATTCCAGGAACACCGTTCAAGATAGAACAACAGCCGGCTAAAGCTAAAGATGACACCAGCAAACCAATCAAGGTACGAATTCTTGAGTTCATTAAAAGCCAATGCTTTTTTTCATCCGATGGTGTGACTACTTTTAAGGTTGCTGACTCGCTTGCAATCACTAAACGCCAAGCTGATAACGCTTGTTATGCCCTTGAGAGTCAAGGCTGCTTAAAGTCAGAAGGCAAAGCAGATAATAAGCATTATTTTTACGTCCAGGATATTCAGCGTAATCGTGCAGAACCACGAATGGAAAAGACTTCTGATCCAGCAAAGACCGCTGTTTCCCCTTTCGACAACTGGATCGAGCATCGTGTAGTGGAAACTAAAACTGTAAAGCTTACCGAAAGCCAGCTGGAAGAAGTACTGAAGCATGTATTCAAAATGGACAATGTCACCTTCCTGACTCCACTACCAGATCCATATGTGGTCGAACTCAAAATGGAGGTGGTTCGTTGAAGCACGGGACGATCTCTACATATACAAACCATGGGTGTCGCTGCGACGAATGTTGTGCAGCGAACACCAACTGGAAGAAGTTGTATGTATGTGGACTGGTAGAAAAAAGACAACGTAAACACGGCACGATGAGCATGTATAACACTGGCTGCCGTTGTCCTCAATGTGTATCAGCATGCCGAGCATATAGTCGAGCCCGGTATCAAAAATTAAAACAGGTGGCGTGATGGATATTTTAGAAGAAGATTACCAAAAAGCGGTTGCGGTGGTTAGAAAATGCTTAAGCGGTAGTGTTTCAAACCTTCAGCGAAAACTTTATTGGGGTTATGGACGTGCTGCATCAGCTATAGATCGTATGCAGGATGAGTTTATTGTGAGTCCAATGGCTGCGTCTGGCCGTCGTGATGTTTACCCTGAAGAAACACATGAGTTATGGAAAAAGTTGCAAGCAGCCAAAGCCCAAGCGGTGCCGGAAGGTTTTATTTTAATCAAAGATGATACTAAGACCGTTGTTGCAATTGAACGAATGGTTGAACAGCAGGTCGAAGCAAGTGGCATAGATTCTCGTCGATTAGAAAGACTTGATGGTTGGAAGATTATTGAAGCGGCAGTTAAGGCACAGGAGCCACAAATAACAGAATTGAAAGTTGAATGGGCTTCTGATTGCTTTAAGTGCGGACATCATGAAGCAATTATTTACTCCACAGCTGCCGAAGCTTCTACAAAGGGTTGGTTTCATGATGGCGATGAAGTGAAGTGCACAGGATGCGGTAATACCGGTGAAATGGATGCACGTGGTGAAGATAGTGATATTTGCTGGAATGAGGATGAAGCCAATGACTAATAAACCTATGCTGGTGATCAACCACATCGAACCCGTTGGCTTGATTGCTGAAAGCGGATCAGAGTTAGCGAAAGCGTTTAGCAATACTTATTTCAACCAAGCAGCAAATGAAATTGCCGATCAAAGTGAAATTGAAGCATTGCACTTTATGGGAAGCGTGGCTGGTCATGCCTTATGTCAGATGTTTAGCCAGAATATAAATATCAAAGAGCTTGATTCTGTTTTGGCTCAGATTCGTAGTTATGTAATTCAAGGGCAAGGAAGCTGATATGACTGAAGTTCAAAAATCTATGCACTGGCTACTTAATGCGAATACAGGCATGTCGAGTAAGTGTCTGATGGCAACACTGCTTAATAATGGTCCAGTGGCGGGCAAAGCATGGGAAACCAATTTCCACCCACATGATCCGGCCGACTTTGAGCGCTGCGTAGGATTACTTAATGCAGTACCGGAATTTCGTGAACGTCTTGGCCAAATGAAAACAGTCTCTAAACATTGGGCTGTTCTGGTTGATCACTGGGATGAAATTGAGACTCTATTGAATGAAGAAGTTAAACAGCGTTTTGCCCCTAAAACTTACGATCTGATGAAGTCGTTATTTAAAAGTATTGAGGTGACTGAGTGAGCATTCAAATTGTTCAACCTACACCATACGATGATGCCCAATTTCTGTGGTGTACCACCTGGTGTGAGAAAAAAGGTTTAAATCCATATGATGCGGATCATTGGGCAGCTGCTAAAGCGGAATATTTAAAGACTCAAGGAGGACAACAGTGACTGAATACTGTTTCATCTGTAAAAAGTTCACGGTTCATTGTGACGTGTTTTGTTCAATTTGTGGATTCAAGTGAGGTGTTATGAAAGCTAATACTGAGTATGAATTGCTCCAGGCAATACATAGCGAAATGCAGGAACTTAGAAAAGCACTGAAGGCAAGCAGTGAACGTCGGATTGGTCGGATCGAGTTTGCTAAATTGCTCAATATCGAACCTGAGACACTGGATTCCAGAATTCGAGACGGTCGCTACATGAAACCGCATAAGGATGGAAGAAAGAGTTTCTGGCTAAGTTCCTATGTTCAATCTGTCATTCTTGATATAGAGTTAAAAGATAAAGTCGCCTAGAGCGGCTTTATCTTTTTCAGGCGCTTCACTTTGTGAGTATCATTGTGAGTAACCCCTAAAACCAAGAGCAAAATTTCAAGTTTTAAAACTTAATTACTCATCCACAATATCGGCAAATTCTGCACCTAAAATTCGCGCTAAATCTTGCGGATTTAACCCGATATCCAGCCCCCTTTTTCCACCGCTTACATACATCTTTTTAAGCTGAATTGCACTATTACAAATCACTGTTTTTAAACGTTTCTTTTGCCCTACCGGGCTGATTCCACCCACCAGATATCCGGTTAATCGTTCTGCCTGTTTAGGATCTGCCATTTGCAATTTTTTACAACCGAATGCAGCAGCTACTTTTTTAAGATTAAGCTGATGATGAACAGGTAATACTGCCACAAAATATTGCTTTTCATCCGTGACTAATAGCGTTTTAAAAACCTCTTCAACAGCTAGGCCCAGTTTCTCTGCTGCTTCTAAACCAAAGCTTTTAGCATTGGCATCATGTTCATATTCGTGAATGCTATATTCGATTTTATTGGCTTTTAAAAGTTTGCAAGCTGGAGTCATGATATTTGACTATTTTGTTTTAGATAGCTGCATTATATAAAATTCACACCTTTCTCGAACATGGCTAGACTATTTATAAACCATATTATTCGATAAAGTTTCTACGAAAAGCCTTATTGCAAGAGGGTGAGTATCGTTGAGTTGACCTCCTACGACCATTCACCGACTTAGTAGACGACCTTTTGCCAATTTAAATGCTTTATCTTTTGGCTGAATATTCAGCATTGAATACAATTCTATGAACATTTCAGTCAATCTCACCATTTTGCGATACAGGAATTAAAAATAGGGCGACTCAGTAAGTTTAACTCACTACCTGATTCCACTGTTAAGCTCAGGAGTTGACTCTTTTTCTATGCATACTCACAACTCTAAGGGACCTTAAAATAATAGCTAACTGATAGATTTTTTAATTTAAAATAAATTAAATTCAATAACTTATTTAATAAAATCTCATATAATTAGAATTATTATATAAAAACCAGTCATGAGCACTTTTTAAACAGACTTTTTTTTCACTAAAATTTAAGATGAATAAGCTTTAAACCTTAAATACTGCAAACATCTAGTAGGATCTGATCAAAAATAGTTGACTTCTTTATTATCTGTCGGCAATGTTACATAAACATTATTAACTGTTTTAGCCAATTAGGCTTACAATGTAAAAATCCGACATAACTCCCATAAATGTCATTTTTTAACATTGCCAATTCCTTGCAAAGTTCTCATTATATAGCCCACTATCAGGCAGGCAATTTCTACACCAATTCAGACAAAATTTTTATAAAATGTAGAATTTCATGCCATAATGAAGGAAGTTTGCTGACATCTTGCAAACTTCTTTTGAAACTTTTGAATTGGAGCAAGCTGAATGAGTTCGACCATTTTGGTCATTCATGGACCGAATCTTAATTTGCTGGGAAAGCGTGAACCAGAAGTATATGGTCACTTGACTCTTGATGACATCAATCAGCAGCTCAGCGCTCAGGCTAAAAATGCCACTTTAGAATTAGACTCTTTCCAAAGCAACTGGGAAGGTGCCATTGTCGACCGAATTCATCAAGCACAACAAGACGGCGTGCAATACATCATTATTAATCCTGCAGCTTTAACGCATACCTCTGTTGCAGTGCGTGATGCACTTCTTGGCGTTGCCATTCCATTTGTTGAAGTCCATTTGTCTAACGTTCATGCACGTGAGGCATTTCGACATCATTCATATCTGTCCGATAAGGCGATCGGCGTGATCTGTGGTCTGGGTGCAAAAGGCTATGTCGCTGCCCTCGATTACATCATTGAAAAAATTCAATCTTCTAAGCAATCTTAATTAGGAATACTGTCTCATGGATATCCGTAAAATCAAGAAACTCATCGACCTGATGATTGAGTCTGACTTACAGGCGATCGAAGTTAAGGAAGGAGATCAATCCATTGCCCTGACTCGTCGCAATCCAGTGGTTGCAGCAGCTGTTCCTGCAATGCCTGCACCTGCAGCTGATGTACCTGCTGCGAAATCTCCACGTGGTGCTGTGGAAAAATCTCCGATGGTTGGTGTGTTCTATGCAGCACCAAGTCCAGGCGAAGCACCATTTGTGAAAGTGGGTCAAACTGTTTCTGCTGGTGAAACACTTGGTATTATTGAAGCCATGAAAATCATGAACCCGATTGAAGCAACTCAGAGCGGTGTGATTGAAGAAATTCTGGTGAAAAATGGTGAAGTGATTCAGTTCGGTCAGCCACTTTTCCGTTACCGCGCTTAATCACCTCGGGGATTCATAATAATGTTGCAAAAAGTTTTAATTGCAAACCGTGGTGAAATTGCCCTGCGCATCACCCGAGCTTGCAAAACTTTAGGAATTAAAACTGTCGGTGTCTATTCAGATGCTGACAAGGACTTGATGCATCTACGTTTCTGCGATGAAGCAGTATGTATCGGTCCTGGCGCAAGCAGTGACAGTTACCTAAATATTCCAGCAATTATCACAGCAGCTGAGATTACTGGTGCGGATGCGATCCACCCAGGTTATGGCTTTCTGTCTGAAAATGCTGAATTTGCTGAAATTGTTGAAAGTTCTGGCTTTATCTTTATTGGCCCACGTCCTGAACACATTCGCCTGATGGGTAATAAGGTTTCTGCCATTATTGCCATGAAAAAAGCCGGCGTACCAACAGTACCAGGCTGTGACCATGCAGTAACCATCCACAATGCCCTTGCTGAAGCCAAAGAAATCGGCTTTCCGCTGATCGTAAAAGCTGCTGCGGGTGGTGGCGGACGTGGTATGCGTATCGTTGAACGCGTAGATACCCTGCTCGAGTCTGTACAAGCGGCGCAACGTGATGCAGAAATGTGGTTCGGCGATGATACGGTTTATATGGAACGTTTCCTGCAAAAGCCGCGTCATGTTGAAGTACAGATCCTGGGCGATGGTAATGGCCATGCGATCCACTTGTATGATCGTGACTGTTCTTTACAGCGCCGTCATCAGAAAGTACTGGAAGAAGCTCCTGCACCAAACTTGCCTGAACAGGCACGTGCTGACATTCTGGAAGCTTGCGTAAATGCATGTAAGTTAATGCAATACCGCGGTGCTGGTACCTTTGAATTCCTGTTTGAAGACGGCGAATTCTTCTTTATTGAAATGAATACCCGTGTTCAGGTAGAACATCCTGTCACTGAAATGGTGACTGGTGTTGACATCATTGAACAACAGCTTCGTGTCGCTGCTGGTCTGGGTCTGGATATTCAGCAAGAAGATATCATCGTTAAAGGTCATGCGATTGAATGCCGTATTAATGCGGAAGATCCATCTACCTTTATGCCATCTCCAGGCATGATTGAGACTTTTTACACACCAGGTGGTGCAGGTATCCGTTTAGATTCGCATATCTACCCAGGTTATAGCATTCCACCGTATTATGACTCGATGATTGCCAAGCTGATTTCACATGGTAAAGATCGTGAAACAGCCATTGCCCGTATGAAGCAGGCGCTTGATGAAATGATTCTGACTGGCATCAAGACCAATATCCCGCTGCATAAAGATCTGATCCTTCAGGATGAGAACTTCTGTGAGCAGGCAATGGATATTCACTATCTCGAAAAACATCTGCTTAAACAACTTGAAGGTGCTGAAGAAAAGGCTTAATCCTCTTTCAGTATCCTTAATAAAAAACCGCT
>NZ_AJXD01000016.1:0-56100 GCF_000264725.1 Acinetobacter sp. HA
AAAAAGATTCTATATTACAGGATATTAAAACTATTCATGAGCGCCCAGCCGAAGTTCAAGAAAGAAAAATACCGGGTCATTGGGAAGCTGATTTAATTAAAGGTAAAGACAATAAAAGTTCGATAGCAACACTTATTGAACGAAATACACGGCTCTGTATCTTGGCAACATTACCTGATGCAAAGGCAGAATCAGTGCGCAAGGCTTTAACTGAAGCTCTGAAATATTTACCTGCAGAACTGCGTAAAACGTTGACCTATGACCGTGGACGCGAGATGGCAGAACATAAAATACTTGAAGAAGATTTAGGCATAGATGTATATTTCTGTGACCCACATTCACCCTGGCAAAAAGGCACATGCGAAAATATGAATGGTTTAATTAGGCAATATTTACCTAAAGGGATTGATTTAAATCAGGCAGATCAGCATTATTTAAATCAAGTTGCCATGTCACTGAATACTCGTCCTAGAAAAGCGTTAGATTGGCTTACACCATTAGAGAAATTTGCTCAGCTTGTTGATTATCATAAGACTTTTCAAACTGTCGCACCTCATGTTTGAATTCGCCGTACTATCATTAAAAGAAACTTTTACATCGCTAATGTAAGCCGTTAAAGTTTCAAGCTGACCATTTTGACCAATTGCAGCATTTGCCTTGAAACCTAATTTCATCGAGTCTGTAGCTATTACTGAATCATTTAAAGTAAATTTCACTTTAGCTAGAGAGTCGATAGAATTCTTATCAATTGAAAGAGGGAAACCAGACTGAGAATTAGTAATTTCTTGAATACTATAACCAGCAAAGCTCAAATCATTATAACTAGCTGATACAAGGCTATCTTGGATTTCAGCAATAATGGTAGAGTTGTCAGTTAAATAATCTTCCAAATTACTAGAGCTGCTGGTTGAAGTGAGGGCAGTATTGATAATTGTAGTAACAGCTACTACGTTGGTTTGACTTGCAGCTAAAGCTTGTTGAACATTGGTGTCGGTTGTAGATGCTATAGCAGCGTTGAACACAGCTGTGACCATATTAGAATCCACACCTGAGTTAGTAAGAAGCTGCGTATCCTCTGCAGCTGCTTGCACTACTTGAACTGCCTCACTAATGGTTAAACCAGAATTTTCAAGCTGATTTAAAATTTGTTGTAACACAAATACTGCTGCTAATTGTTCATTAGAACCATCAGTAACCGGATCAAATGTGGTTACGTCTTCATTCAGGCTAAAGCCTAAGTTGGTGAGAACTTGTTCAAAATTTGCTGGAAGTTCTGCTTGCAAAGTAGTCAGAGGACTTGCAACAATTTCAGTAGTTGATGCTGCTTGATAATTAATTTCTTTAACTTTTAACTGACCAGTAAATGGAAGTTTGGTAACAGTATCAATCCCACCTTTAATAGTGAAACCGGTTTCCTGGCAATTTGGTGTAGTTTTAAAAGTAAATTTACCGTTCTCATCTGTTTTTAAATCTGGGTAAGCCGCTTCACAGTTAGAATTAGTAAAATCTACATCTGCTCCCGCCAAATAAAAGTCTACAGCGACACCAGAAATTTCTTTGGAGTTAAAACCGGGCTTCGATGAGCCACCACCACCCCCGCCACCACAAGCTGCCAATAATGAAGTCGCTATTGCTAATGTTGTTAATTTAAATATACGATTATTCATAATTATTCCCTAATTCCCAAACCTTTGTTTATGAGTTGTATGTTATCTTATATCAAATAATAGCTTAAAAAATAAGTAAAATAATTAATTAAATCTACAGCTATTAAATATCTTTTACAAAATACCTATTAAATAATTTGTATATTAATTAAGCAAAAAGTGAGCCAATATAGCAAAAAAATAAGCCCATTTTAAAATGGACTTATTCAAACACATTTAATTATTTGATTATCCGCCATACAGCTAAAATACTTGCCAATATAATCAAAAGGATAGACACAAACCAAGGTGAAATAATCGCAATCGCAAGCAGAATCGCCATTAAACTGCCAAATATCCAGCTACGTTTTTGTTGATGTTCCATTTGCAAACGCATGCTTTGTAATTCATTGAGCTGTTTGGCATGCCAGGCCGACTGGTTTTTTAGACCGTTCAGGCTGTCGATCATCAAGGTTGGTAAATCCTGCGCCCCTAAAAGCAGATCCGGGATTTTCTGTCCCAGTTCTTTCAGATTTTTCTGCGGATTCATCTGTGCCTTGATCCAGTCGGTCAGGATCGGTTTGGCCAGACTCCAGATATCCAGCTCAGGATACAAGTCTGTTCCCAGACCTTCCACATGCACGAGTGTTTTCAATAGCAACATCAGTTGTGGCGGGATTTCCAGATGGAAACGACGGGCGATGTCCATGACCTGAATCAGAATCCCGGCAAAATCCAGCTCATGCATCGGTTTAGAGACCATTGGACCCACAGTACGGCGCATTTCGCGTGCCAGCGCATCCTGATCGGTACCTGGTGGAATCCAGCCGGCCTGATGCACAATCTGGATCAGCTGCATGAAGTCGCTGTTCATGACCGCCAGCAGCATGCGGGCCACAGTCATCTGATCATGTCTGGATAGCTCGCCCATAATCGCACAGTCCAGTGCGATAAAGCGCGGATTGGACGGATTAATGGTTTCTACAAAGACATTGCCTGGATGCATGTCGGCATGGAAGAAGTTATCCCGGAATACCTGGGTAAAGAAGATGGTGAGACCTTTACGTGCCAGGTCAGCACGATCCATACCCAGTTCATCAAAGGTGGCAATATCCGAAATCGGTACACCGGTAATCCGTTCTGCGACCAGTACATCTTTGCTGTCCATGTAGACTTCAGGCACATACATCATGCTGGAGCCGGTGAAATAATGACGCATCCGGCGGGTATTATCCGCTTCCAGCGTCAAGTCCAGCTCATTCAGAATGATCTGACGATAATCCTGAATAATTTCCGATAAATGTAGGGCACGCGCTGCTTCCAGACGCTTTTCCAGAAAATCACCCAGCCAGCTCAGGATCTCGAAATCCTGCAAAATCTGATTACGGATATTCGGGCGGGTCACTTTCACTACGACTTCACGGCCATCATGCAGAGCAGCGGTATGCACCTGTGCAATTGATGCAGCAGCAAGTGGCTGAGCATCAAAACGGGCGAACAGGGTGTTTACATCGGCTTTCAGCGATTCCTGAATACGCATTTTAGCCACGTCATTGTCGAATGGCTTGACGCGATCCTGTAGTAAGACCAGTTGTTGCAGTACTTCAGGTGGAATCAGGTCACGACGCGTAGATAGCAATTGGCCCAGTTTGATTGCCAGTGGCCCCATTTCCTCTAAAGCTTCTTTCAGCTTGAGAGAATTTTTACGCTCTCGGCTGGACCATGCAGCCGGATGCATACGAATCAGAGACAGGATATGACGGCTTTTTTCTGGGAGTTCTTCCGCAGGAAACAACGTATCGAGTCGATAATGCGCGGCAATGCGCCAGAGTTCGAGTAAACGTGAAACATGCGGAATCATAAAGTGGTGTACCTAGTTTTGAGTTGAATCTTGTTGGTTTTCAATCTGTGTCTGAAGCTGACCAATCTTAGCTTCTACACGATCAATATTTTGATTGAATATACGCGTATCTTGCTGTAAATCATCCATTTGCCAACGCGCAGCAAATAGACCGCTGTCTTCTTTAAGCGTATCTTCCATAAAGAACAGACCGCTTTGCAGACTGCGTTTGAGATATTTGGGTGCCAGTTGCAATTTGCCAATTTCATGCGCAAGGGTTGGTCCGATCCATGGGCTTAAATGAGCCGCCACATCAGGTTCAGCCTGTTGCATAATGCGCTGGATTTCCTGCAATAACTTATAGTCACCTTGCAGCGGAATATTGCCTATTTCATCTGAAAGCAGCAGTTTCAGCAGGTCAATGACATTATCGACTTGTAAAGTCGCAGTGGCTTCAGAACTCTGTGAGCTGTTGGCTTCATAAGGCCGCTGTTCAAAGATCGAAGCAGCTTCAGTATGCCCAGTGGCTGTTGGCTCCAGGCGAACCTTGCCATCATCAAAGAATACATCTACAGAAAGCTGTGGTGAGGCAATTACTACACGTAGCATTTTGCCAGCCAATGCATTTAACTGGATGCGGGTAATCGCATCCAGATCAATGAAATGGTGAATCACACGTTCAACGGCACCAAGTGCCAGAATTGACCACATGAATGGGAACCTTAAAGTTTAAAACCACGGTGAACGGCAACGATACCACCCGTCAGGTTATGGTAGTCACAGTTCTGGAAGCCGGCATTTTCCATCATGCCTTTTAGGGTGCGCTGATCTGGGTGCATACGAATCGATTCTGCCAGATATTTATAGCTTTCAGAATCATTGGCAATGATTTTACCCATGATTGGCAATGCTGTGAATGAATACAGATCATACAGTTTCGAGAATGGCTCAAAGACCGGTTTAGAAAATTCTAAAACAAGCAGACGGCCACCTGGCTTAAGTACACGGTACATCGAAGCAAGTGCAGCATCTTTATCAGTGACGTTACGTAGACCAAATGAAATGGTTAACAGGTCAAAACTGTTATCTCCAAATGGCTCTAAAGTTTCGGCATTAGCCAGTACGAAATCAACATTGGTACAGCCCGCATCAATCAAGCGATCACGACCCACATTTAGCATGGATTCGTTGATGTCAGATAATACTACATGACCGGTTGGACCAACTTCACGGCTGAATACTTTGGCCAAGTCACCCGTACCACCGGCGATATCCAGCACATGCTGACCACGGCGCACGCCTGACATGTTAATGGCAAAACGTTTCCATAGACGGTGAATACCAAAAGACATCAGATCATTCATGATGTCGTATTTGCTGGCGACAGAATGGAATACTTCCGCGACTTTTTGTGCTTTTTCTTCACTGCTGACAGTTTGATAGCCGAAGTGAGTGGTTGGACCGACATTACCGGTATTCGCCCCACGTGGCAGATTATATTTCGGTATGCTACCTGTGACAGGTGTATCAGTCAGACGTTGTTCTAGAGACTGTTGCTGACCTTGTGGCGCACCTTGTGGTAACGGTGCAGTTAAGAATGGGCTCACTTTGTCTGTTTGTTGTGCCGACTCAGCTGTAGGGGTAGGCGTAGTATTTTCATTGGACATTGGAGTCACTCCTAACAGATCAATGGGGTTAATCTTGCATGCGTGCATGGACTGCATAATGACAGATTCTAAGATGTTATACAGCAATCATCATGCAATTGTTATGAATAATATACAGAAAAATGCGTCTTTAGCTGAAATCTCAGCCGAAAAATCGATCTTAATTGATGATAAAAAGTCATGATATACGTTCTGAATTTTTATATCTTCCTGCTGATGCGGTGCACCATAGTTTAATTAAATGGCGAGTCAAAACCTACTCAATTCTTTGTAGGTTTTTGCTTACATTGATTCAGGGTTTTAGCGACTATTTTATAGTGGTAGAAATTTCATATGATAAGTTCATCAGGAACAGGATGTTCCCTCTAAGAATAAAAATAGATAAATACAAGGAAAGTAAGGTACGACAGGAGTTATACCAAGCGAACCAATACGAAAAACCCCGGCAGGATGCCGGGGTTTTTCATTTTGTATCCAGAATTTTTAAGATTCGTCCAGTTTATGGATGAACTGGTTTTTACCATAGCGAATGGACAGTTGATCCAGCTCATAATAAAGACCATCTCCTAGTGCATAATCCCCACGTTCAACAGAGATAATCCGTTGTTTATCTGTAGTAATCACAATATGGAAATAGCCTATCTTTAACTTGCATTTCAGATCATGAACAAGCATCGCCTGACCGTAAATATCCAAAGACTTATGGCTTTCAATCTGTATATCTTGAGCATCAATTTTATAACTGTTTATTGAAGGTCTCAGGTTTATTTGTACAGTGCCGCGAATAGATAACTGTTTGTACCCCATTACATTTTTCCTAAAATTCATTGACATGGGTACATCTATAAAGAATCAAGATATACGGAGGCTTAGATAACACGTAAGCCGATCAAGTACGTTGACCATAAACAGATTAATTTCTGTAAATTTTGCATAATTTTTATAACTTTATTAGAGACTATAACGGATTGATTGATACGATTAGGGCTTTGGAACCATTATTTTGTCTATTTATTGAGACCTGATTTTTTTGTATCGATGAAATTACTACGATTTAAAAATAGCTGGTTAATTGGGTTAAGAGAATAAGGCAAGCAGATGCCAGCCTTATCCTAAGGTGATATTTTCAGATTTTTTAAGCTGTCGGGAATTAACGGAAAGGCTGAGGATCACCAGCATGCACGCGATCAATGATATTACGCTCAGTTGCCGTAAATTCACGTACAAACTTTTCTGCGGACTTAAGTGGTTTCATCGCCAGAAATCCATCCTGCATAAACTCATACATGACTTCAAAACGGTATTTTTCTGCGGCACCTTTACACATTTTAAATGCTGCCTGCACAATGAAAGACCGCATATATTTATCCAGATGAGTACCAAGCTGATCCAGCATAGCTAACTGTTTAAGGCGATCCTGGCCCTGATCCAGCTTTAAATAGGTCAGACGCATAATTTCATCAGTCAGTGATTCGGCTGGATGATAATCTTCCAATAACTGTTGTGCCACCTGCTCATCAAGCTGTACCGCAAGAATGGCCAGCTCTACTCCGTGAGTGCCGGTCTTGATCGCATTATCCGGGATCAGCTTTTCCGCCTTATGCGCATAGCGCGTCAAGCGGGCAATCTGTTCTGCCAGCGCATCGAAGTCCGGTCCACCATAAAGACGGTTCAGGAAATATTCTGACATCAGCACATTTTGCTTTTCTGCAAACTGCTTGGCATGAGTGCGTTGCATACGTTCTTTTTGCCAGAGCTGGACATCTTGCAGACGTTGTTGCAGTTCCGGTTGCTTATGATAGTTCAGTTGATAATAACGTTCCAGAAGATCGTCTAAAACCGCAAGTTTGGACATGGGAAGTTCAAATATGGTTATGGATGCGGGAATCTTAGAACGAGTTAGGATGGCGCGCTATGACAAATTGACCGGTTGCACAGGATTTGAAGTCAATTTGTTGAAAAGTTCGACAAAAAAGATCGTTTAAAAATCGTAGCGATCGCTATTCACCAAGCAAAAAGCCTGTCTATACTGTATTCACGAACAAGAAAAACAGAACAGGTTATGTCTACAGAACAGCAACAATTTCAATTGATTGAAGAAAATGAATTATCGTTACAGCTTATCGATGCGCAATATGCCCTGAAAGATACACGCGGACATAAGAATGCTAAAAGTTTAGTCATACTGGTCAATGGAATTGAGCTGGCCGGCAAAGGTGAAGCGGTTAAGCAATTACGGGAATGGGTTGACCCGCGTTATTTGCGGGTAAAAGCAGACCAGCCACGGCCCCTAAATGAAAGACAGACTTTCTGGCAGCCTTATGCACGCTTTATCCCGGCTGAAGGACAGATCATGGTGTTGTTTGGTAACTGGTATACAGATTTGCTGAGTACCGCCATGCATGTAGCGAATCCTATAGATGAAAGCATGTTTGATCATTATGTCGAACAGATGCGTGCCTTTGAGCAGGATCTGAAAAATAACCATGTTGATGTGATCAAGATCTGGTTTGATCTGCCCTGGAAGTCTTTACAAAAACGTTTAGATGATATTGATCCAAGTGAGATGCATTGGCATCGTTTACACGGTCTGGATTGGCGCAGTCGTAAGCAATATGACGCGATCCAGCGTTTGCGTCAACGTTTTACTGAGGACTGGATCATCATTGATGGTGAAGATGCAACCCGGCGTGACCAGCAGTTTGCCCAGACTATTCTTGCGGCCTTGAAACACTGTCCGGATCATCCTGCTAAAGGAAGTAAGACATGGTCCCCGGCATCTATTCCTAAAGCATTGCTGCAGCCTTCGCGGGAGCCGGTGGATCAGAATACCTATAAGGACGAACTCAAGAAACTGACCCGCAAGGTGGCTAGCGCAATGCGTATGGATCAACGTAATGTGGTGATCGTATTCGAGGGGATGGATGCAGCCGGTAAGGGGGGAGCAATCAAGCGGCTGGTGAAAAAGCTTGATCCACGCGAATATGAAATTCATACCATTGGTGCACCGGAAAAATATGAATTGCGCCGTCCTTATTTGTGGCGTTTCTGGACTAGGTTACAGCCGGAAGACAAGATTACGATTTTTGACCGGTCCTGGTATGGACGGGTACTGGTAGAACGGATTGAAGAACTGATTAGTCCTGCGCAATGGCAGGCATCTTATGCAGAAATTAACCGGTTTGAAAATGACCTGATTGAGGCACAGACTGTAATTATCAAGTTCTGGCTAGCGATTTCCAAGGACGAACAGGCTGAACGTTTTAAGGCGCGTGAACAGACGCCGCATAAACGTTTCAAGATCACTGATGAAGACTGGCGTAACCGTGAACGCTGGGAGGATTATTTGCAGGCAGCGGCGGATATGTTTGAGCATACCAGCACCGATCAGGCGCCATGGCATGTGATTGCTACCGATGACAAGGATAGCGCGCGTTTACAAATCTTGAAGACTATACTGAAACAGCTTGGCGTAAGTTAATACGACCAAGCTGCGTTTAAATAAGATGATTCTAAATCAAAATTATACTGTTTTAGCTTGCTGTTTTTGCTGGATATTTTTGGCTAGTTTATAAGAGTCTTCCACATGTGCCTCGGCAACTTTTTTCATTACGAAGTAGCCTAAACTTGCAGCAATTAACTGACCACCGAGCGGGATAAATTTGGTCACTTGCTTGGTGATATATTTTGCGGCAACATTATTGATGGATTTTTTTACCGCCGTACGTGCCACTACAAAACCAGAAAATTGTACGCCGCGTTTACGTAATTCATCCCATTGAAC
This sequence comes from Acinetobacter sp. HA, assembly GCF_000264725.1. NCBI lineage: Bacteria > Pseudomonadati > Pseudomonadota > Gammaproteobacteria > Moraxellales > Moraxellaceae > Acinetobacter > Acinetobacter sp. HA. Next base: position 8,938 of record NZ_AJXD01000016.1, read on the forward strand.
CTGTTTGGTTTTTGGATCAAATACGCTGACCTGCTCTGGTGCCAAGCCGAATCGGGCATTGATTTCAGGAATCAGCTGTGACAGGATGCCGACGTCAATCAAGACATCAAGAAACGGTACCGGAATCACGGCTGCACCTGCAGACATATAGGCACGCTTCTTAATCAGCTCCAGGCATTCTTCACGGATCTGTTCTAGATTTAAACTTGGATCAATTTGATCGGGAAATTTGTCTAATTTCATGGGCGATTACCTAAAGCTTCCTGTTGTTGTTTTTCTAAAAAAGTATCCATAAGATGCTTTTTTAAAAGAAATTTTTCTACTTAAGTGTAGATTAAAAAGTGACATAGACAGAACAGGGTGTATAGTAAATAATCTTTATTGTTTTGTAGTGCTGCTTTCTTTTAATTTGGGGAATTCATGGCTATTCATGTTATTCAAAGTCAGAAAATTGATGTGCTTTTGGATAGCATGCTGCTGGTTACGAGTCAGCAGAAAAGAACTGCTTTTCAGGTGCTTGAGCCGCAGCATTTCATTGTGCCTTCGCCCGCAGTTGAAGCTTGGCTCACCCAGAAAATTGCCGAGAAAAAGGGCATCAGTGCCAATACACAATTTCACCACCGAATTCGTGCTTTTCAATGGACTTCTTATCAATGGGTGCTAAACAGCCAGAAAGAGCTGGAGCAAGTCCGTGAAGCCAATATTCCACGTATCATCATTAAATGGCGAGCCTTTCAGGCGCTGCGCAAGACCATTTTGGCAGATGAAATTCCACTCAAATCCCAGCATCCGCTGTATTCGATTGTAAAGCGGATTTATGACAGCGCTGACCGTCTGGAACAGCCGAATGAGCGCCTGCTCAAAAAACAAAGCATGCTGTACTGGGTCTGTGAACAGGTATCGCGCCTGTTTAGCCACTATATGGATTATCGCGGCTATTGCGCACGCAATTGTCCGCCGCAACAATGTAGTTGCCCGACCAACTGGCTGAACAACTGGGGACAGAATCTGCCTTTAGAAATAGAGCAGATGCTATATATCCCCAAAGATGAAAATGGTCAGGAAATTCCGGTAGCAGATTTCGTCAAAATTCAGGCACGGGAACTGGAAGCCTGGCAGCGCTGGCTGTGGCAGAACGTATTTCAGGATGACTATGCCAAAATCCTGGAAATTGAAAAGCTGTACTGGGAACGCATTGAAAATCCGGAAACCCGAGCGCAGGCTTTAAAGCAGCTGCCATCTCAGGTGGTGGTATTTAGCATGCTGGAATTGCCACCAGCTCAGCTGGATTTCTTGCGCCGTCTGGGTCAGTACATCGAGATTTATATTTTCCATTTTAACCCGTCACAGGAATACTGGGCGGATAGTGTCGATCCGAGCTGGAAGGCGCGCTATGACCTGGGTGTACAGGAACGCTTTATCCGCAAATACGAACAGTCGCGTGGAGCCAAGCCGAGTGATGAGGAAATTGCTGCATTCTGGAAAAAGTTCCAGCTGAACTTTAATGCTGAAGACCGTGAATCACGTCATCCTTTACTGACCCGTTTTGGTAAGCAGGCACGGGACCACTTCTCGTTATTATCCAAACTGTCTTCGGGTGAGGAAGGACATTGGGCGGATGCCTTTGTCGATGACTATCAGGACCATCTGCTGGCAAAAATCCAGTCGGATATTCTGTATCTGGTAGAACCGGAGCGGCATACTTATCCCTTGAAGCCGGACGATAGCTCGGTACAGATCCATGTCTGTCATTCTTCATTACGCCAACTGGAAGTACTGCGCGAACAAATCATTCACTGGCTGGCTCAGGGCACAAAAGAAGTACCGCGTCAGCCAAGTGATATCCTGGTATTGAGTCCAAACCTGAAAGAACTGGAACCGGCGATTCGTAGTGTCTTTGCCCCACCACCACGTGAACGAGAAGGCGGCCAGACCCGACTGCGCAAAAACAATATTTATCTGCCGATCCAGATATCCGGGGTATCTCGTCTGGATGTCAGCAATGCCTGGCGTGCCGTGCTGGGCCGCATACAGTTGATGCATCGCCGTTTTAGCATTGAAGATTTTGCCGACTGGCTGAGTTTAAGTGCGACCCAGCAGTACTATGCATTGGACTATGCACAAGTGGAACGCATCATCCAGCTGCTCAGTGATGCCGGCTTTAAGCGCGGCTTAGATCAGCAGCATTTACAGCAACAGTTATATGAAGGTGATGAAGATTACCGCTTTAGCTTCCGCTTTGCTCTGGATCGCTTGGTACTGGGCATGGCGGTGCCAGAACATCAGCTGTTTGAAGATACCCTCAGTTATGCCAAAGTACTCAGCAGTGATTTTCCGCTGATTGTTATCCTGATCCAGATCTATGAGGATTTCAATGAACGTCGCGGCTGGCTGAATGCGCATGAGCAGGGACAGCGTACACCGGTAAAAACCTGGCTGGAATATCTAAATCGGGACGTGAATGAATTCCGCAGCAATGGGGTTGAGTCATTAAAAACCGTAGCAGAAATCATTGAAAAGCAGATGCGTATGCTGACGCTAGCCGATTATCATGATCAGGATGATCCAAATGCGATTCAGGAACTGGTGGCATTGAGCTTACCATTGCCATATGTCTTGGAAGAAATCCAGAATAGTCTGGACATGCAACTGGATCAGGCCGAACCGACCGGACAAATTACCTTTAGCCAGATTGGCCAGATTCGCCCGCTGCCTTATAAGCTGGTGGTGATGCTGAATCTGGATACTGGCAAATTCCCGAGCCGAAATCAGCAGCTACCGTTTGACTTGATGAGCATTCTTAAGCCACAGCTCGGTGACCGCTCCCGTCTGGATGATGATCAGGGTGCATTTCTGGATGCCTTGCTGTTAGCACAGGAAAATCTGTGGCTGTTCTACAACGGCTTTGATGTGAATGATGGCGAAGTGCGTGATCCATCCACGTCACTGCAGGAATTGATCCAGCATATTGCCCTGATCTGCCAGTCCGAGCATCCAGATGCAGATGTCGATGTGATGACCGAGATGAATGGCTTGCCAGTCGCGGCGCATATCCAGCAGCTCTATCATGTGCATCCTTTACAGCCTTTTGATCCAGTTGGTTTTAGTACATTGCGTACTCCACGTTTTCAGGATCAGTGGCATGATGTGGCTTCTTTTCTTTGTAAGGCTGAAGGGCAGCGTCGCAGCTGGATTAATACCCATTGTCCGCCAGTACAGCAAGAACAGATTCGGATTCTGCATGGCGATGAATGGATTCGGGACATGATCTTCCCGGCACGTCTGTTCCTGAAAAGTGTTGGCATTTCTAGCGTGAAATATAAAGACTTGCCCGCGGTACAGGAACCATTATTGCTGGATAAATTGCAGCAATATCAGGTACGGGATTTTCTGCAGCAGCAGGAACAGGAAATAGATACCCGGTTGATGCTGGATCGTCTGCCAGTCGGAAAAACCCAGGAAGCAACCTGGCTGAGTACCCAGCAGGAACAGGAATTGCTGCAGCAGCGCTTACAGCAACTGGATAAACAGATTACTCGTACCACGCAGCAAAACTATCGTTATTCATCTGATCTGATGTTGCAGATTACTGTGCCGCAGCAGCCAAATGCATCGTACTGGCTGAGCATGCAGTCCGCTTCAGCCTCGGAGCGCCGTCGCGCGCATGTCTGGCTGGAATATCTGCTTTGGCTGGCCTATTTAAATGATGACAGTTATACCGCAGAGCTGGAACGAATTGTGCTGTTCAGTAATAAGACCGTAAAATTCTGCAAGGTGACATCTTCTCAGGCTAAAGAATATTTGACTCACTGGTTTAAGGCTTGGGAAGCAGGTCAGCAGCAACCGGTAGTGTTACCGGCTGAGCTCATTCTGAAAAAAGACTGGCAATGGGAAACCAATGAGCAGGGTCAAATGATTATTGGTGATCTGGATAAGCTTTTGGCGGCCTGGAACAACACTTATGAAAGTACCCGCCCACTGAGTTCGGATGAGTCCTGTGTATTGCATCAGGACTGGCAGTTCATTTTGCAGGATCAGGATCCAGAGCAGGCGTTGCAGCATAGTCTGCTAAAATTTGCCTATGACTTGTATGCTCCGATTCAACAACATTTAGAGTGGGTAAAATAAATGACCATGGCCCCTCAACAGCAGCATAAAATTTCAACCAATCCAATTCAGGACATGGCCTTTACTGGTCTGCACTGGATCGAGGCTTCTGCAGGAACCGGCAAAACCTATACCCTGTCCAGCCTGATGGTACGGATTTTTCTGGATAAATACTATCCACATCAGGTCATTGCGACCACATTTACCCGTAAGGCAACAGCTGAACTGAAAAGCCGGGTACGCGCACGTGTGGAAGAAACTTTGCGTTATATCCAGCGCTATCAGCATCTTAATTCGGTAGAAATGGCCCAGCAGATCGAGCAGGAATCCGATCCGTTGTTGCAGAAAGTGCTGCAAGATTATGGCAGTCGTATGGACTACGCTCGCCGTCGTCTGGGATTGGTACTAAACCAACTGGATGAACTGTTTGTCGGCACGCTGGACAGTTTTAGCCAGAAGCTGCTGCGTGAATTTGCCTTTGAAAGTGGTCGGATTGAACGTGCTGAACTGACTGAAGATCAGGACCTGTATATTCAGCAGCTGATTCATGATGTACTACGGGAATGGATCCAGCAGCAGCCGCAGTATGTCATTAACCAGATGTATTTACAGAACCAGCTCAAATCCCCTGAGCACTATGTGGGACTGGTACGTGATGCACTCAATTTTAGCGCCAATCACTTCCAGTCAGTCCGCCAGGTAGAATGGGATTTGGGTGAACTGGATGCCTGTATTGAGCAGCTGGTCAATATCAGTCCGGCAGAGCTGCTCAAGATGCAGACTTACTGCACCGAAACCCCAAAACATTTTCATAAAAACTTTCATGCAAAACTGTCGGAAATCTGCAGCAATTTTTCTGATTGGACGGTACAGCTGAGTGAACAGAAGGGTATGTGCTTCTTTGATCCTGAGCTGTGCAAGCTGGTGCTGAAGTTATGTTATCTGCTGCGTAATAAAACTGATTTTCAGCCAGGCAAGCAGCGTTTTACCAAAAGCTGTAGCGAAGAAGAGCAGCAGTATTTCCTCAGCCATCCGCTGATCTGTACCATCGAAGCACTGTGCAATGTGAAACAGGCACTGGATGAGAAATTCAAACAGCTCACGGCTTATCTGGAATATCACCTGATTCGCAGCGTGCAGCATCGTCTGCCGCAGACTTTACAGAAGCAGGGAGAGACTACCTTCTCGCAACAGATCCGTACCCTGACTGAAGCCTTGCAAGGTGAGCAGGGGCGCCGTTTTGCCCAGTTTGTGCAGTCTCGTTATCCCTTAATTCTGGTAGATGAATTTCAGGACACTAACCAGGATCAGGACGATCTGCTGGCACGAATCTGGCGGGATGCTGCGCGGGTACAGCTCGGCTGTATGATCATGGTCGGTGATCCAAAACAGGCAATTTATGGTTTCCGTGGCGGCGACATGCTGACCTATAACAAGGCACATGCTGATGTCCGTTTAAAGCAGGGCTATGAATATACTCTGACCCAGAACCACCGCTCGGTCAAAGCTTTGGTGGAAGTGGTTGATGCCCTGTTTCAGCGGCAGATGGATTTTGGTGAAAGCGTTAATTATAGTTTGATTCAAGCCGGTAGTCGTCCCCATCCGGACCTGATTGATTCCGCACAAGCTAATCCTTATCCATTACGCTGGATGCAGCTGGGTGAGCAGGAGCATGAAGCCGATCAGGTGGCCTGGAAAATCCGCGAATTACTGAACCAAGCTGCACAGCAACAACTATATTTCCAGCAGCAGGACAGTTCTGTTCCTCTAACTGAGGATGATATTGCTGTACTGTCCTTTGGACATTATGCGCTGGAACAGGTCAAGCAGCGTCTGCAACGCATGGGGATTGCCTGTTATAAGGAATCAAAACAGAGTGTCTTTGCCAGCAACGTGGCACAGGATGTCGCCGCGGTGCTGACCGCGATCATGGACCCGTTTAATGAGGCCAAGGTTCGTCGTGCTTTAATGACCCGTCTGCTCGGCTTTGACCTGAAAAAGCTGCTGGAGCTGCAACAGCAGCCAGTTGGCCTAAGTACTTTTATTGCCGATTTTGAGGTGATCCGGGAAATGTGGTTCGACAAGGGCTTCCTGAGTGCTTGGAACTATACCCTGAACCTGTTTGACGTCTGGACTAATCTGGTATCGAGCAAGAGCATTGATAATGAGCGGGTTGTGGTTAATCTGCGTCATCTGACCGAAATCCTGTCGCAGCAAAGCGAATATTATCAGGGTGCACAGAAGCTATATCACTGGTATCTGCGCCAGTTACAGTCTCCTTCTGGCAAAGACAGTGAAAAAGAGCGCAAGCTCTCCGGTGACCGTGGCGTACAGTTGCTGACAATTCATGCCTCCAAAGGTCTTGAATTCAAAATCGTATTCCTGATGGGCGCTGATGCGCCGTTTGACGTCAACAAAGGTAACCTTAACTTCTCGCTGGCCGGTCATGAGCAGGACGATATTCTGAATCAGTCACGAGTGATTGCGGTAAATCGTGAGGATCTGCATGAGCAGGCACAGCTGCAGAATGCCGCACGGAATGCCGCAGAGAATCACCGTCTCTGGTATGTGGCGCTAACGCGTGCCAGCCATCGGGTTTACGCCATGCTACAGGATCAGAGTGGTCAATCAGATTCGTGTCTGGCCTACTGGCGTGGGCAGGGCGAGCAGGTCTTCCAGCACCCGCTCAGCTGTATGGAAAATACCTTAACAGCAGCACCACCGCGTATTGCGGTAGAACAGATGCAAACAGCACTGGAATTAGTTGCTCATCCTTTACCGGAACAGCAGTTCTATCCACGGACCAAAACCAGCTTCACCGCTTTATCGAGACATCAGCTGCATGTAACCGTACTGCAAGATGATCTGGTCAGTCTATATGAACACCCAGAAAGTGCTGCCGATGAAATCCATCTGCAGACAGAAGCAGAAGTGCTGCAACAGCCATTGGACTGGATCAAGCTGAATTTTCCTAAAGGTACTGTGGCCGGAACTTTCTTGCACAGTATTTTCGAGCATCTGGATTTTCAGGATAGCAGTTACTGGAATCTGGAAATCCGCCGTCGTTTCAAGAATACCGCGCCACATATCTGGATGGAATTGAAAGACCGGTTCCAGCAGGATTTTCAGATTCTAGAGCTACTGCAGCAGGCCTTCCAGCAGTATTATCTGCAGGCCACGATTAACCTGAATACTCTGTTTAAACGGGTAGCCAGTAATGCCAGCTTAAAAGCAGGAGCGCTAGCTGAGGCTATTTTGCATGTTATGGCCAGCGTCAACTACAAACTGTTGACCGGTATCCGCTTGCATGACCAAAGTGTTGCCTATCGCCATACATGGCACAGCTTTTTCCAGCAGCCATCTTTAGATGTCACTCATTTTCTACAGTTTATGACGCAGTTTGAGCGTTATTTTCTGGAACTGGATGATGATGCCTTTATTCAGCAGTTTGAGCAGGAAATGGGGCAGCTGCCTAAAGCAAGCACGCATGAAAATTTTGATGTGACTGGACTAATGCAGCAGTCAGCGGATCTATTCTTTGAAGAATTATCCGAAGATATTCTGCTGAATCTAATGCATGATTGGGTCGGGGAAATCCTGAACACACCGATTCAGAGCGAGTTTCGTTTAAGCCAGCTGGATCAGCACAGCTTTTTGTCGGAATTCCCGTTTTATCTGGCTTTGAATGATGCCCCGTTACAGATTCGCCAGATTCAGCAGCTGTTTGCGGATTATGGCCTGATCATGCCGGACTTTAATGAGGCCAAATCGGCACGTTACCTGACCGGGGCAATTGACCTGGTATATTTTGATGGTCAGCGCTATCACATCGCTGATTATAAGAGTAACTATCTCAGTGCCAATCAGCAGGATTATCTGCCGGAAGCAATTCATGACAGCATGACGCATTCCAGTTACTGGTTGCAGGCTGCCCTGTATCTGGTCGCCATGCACCGCTATTTAAGCGCTAATTTGCAGGGTTATGACATCCGGCAGCATCTGGGTGGAGCGACCTATTTGTATCTGCGTGGCATGAATGGGCAGGCCGGACAGGGGCTATATCACTGGCAGCCTGAAGTTGAATTTATCCAAAAATTGGATCATATTCTGGGCTATTATGCGGTGAATAAGTCAGCATAAAATGGCGAAACTAAGAAATATATACAATAGAAACAGAAAATTATCCTGTGGATAAGTTTGAGGATAACTGTGTGGAAAATGAGCAAAATCACATATCACAGCTGGCTTCGCCATTGATGTCCTGGATCGAGCATATATGTCAGCCGCCATTCAGTTCAGCTAACTTTGGCGATGAGGCCAAGCTGCTCATGCATGCCGTACTGGAAGCCATGCAAAATGGTAACAGCTGTATTGACGCTGCAGAGGATCAAGTCGCCTTGCTGCACAATCTAGTGCGCCGTGGTGAGTCTGATCAGCATGCGATTGCACCCTTTATTTTTCAAGACCAGCAGTTGTACCTGTACCGTTACTGGAAAATGGAACAAGCAATCGCTGCGCATGTGGTTCGCATCAAATCCCAGCAGTTAAAAGCTGTTCAGTTGAATGGCTATCATCGCAGCCTGCTTGCTGATCCGCAACAGCAGAAAGCGCTGGAAATGGTGGCCAGTCAAGGTTTAAGTATCATTACGGGTGGCCCGGGAACCGGGAAAACCTATACGCTGGCACATATTATTGCGGTGCTGAATGAAAGTTTGCCGGATATCCGGATTGCCATGGCAGCACCAACCGGCAAAGCGGCACAGCGTATGAAGGAAGCGTTGCAGAATGCCTTGAGCAGTCCGGCACTGGCCCAGTTTGACTTGGAAACCTTAAAACAGTTACAACCTGTGACCTTACACCGACTCTTGGGTCTGGGAATAACTGCACAGCCAAGATTCCACGCCCGACAGCCACTACCTTATGAGGTGATTGTGGTCGATGAAGCCTCTATGCTTGATTTGAGCCTGGCACAGATGCTGCTGGCAGCGGTGCCAGATGGGGCGCGTTTGATTCTACTGGGCGATGCGAATCAGCTGGCTTCTGTCGATGTTGGCACCGTATTGGCTGATTTGCAGCAGGTTCCGGCCCTGGCCAATAACCGGATCAATCTGATGAAAACTCGACGGTTTAGTGAAGGTGCACGGATTGGTGCATTGGCACATTTTATTCAGAAAGCACATCCTGATCAGGATCTGTTAACCGAATTTGAACAGCAAGTGGTAACTGCATCCGAGCTGCAGACCATTGATCTGGAGCAGATTGAAATTGACCATCTACAGCTGCAATACCTGCCGGAAAATGTATTGCTCAATGATGCTCAACCTTATTATGACCAGCTGATGTATGGTTATCAGGGCTATGTACAGGCTCTCAAAACAGGGGGAGGCAGTCAAGATTTTAATAGGTTTGTAGAGCAGATTATCCGTCATTTTGATGATTACCGTATCCTGACGGCAATCCGCCATGGGGTTTTGGGTCTGACCCGACTTAATCAGCAGATTGAACAGCGCCTGCTCACTGCAACCGGGCAGATCAAGCAGGGCGACTGGTATATCGGTCGTCCGGTGATGATGACCTATAACGATTACCAGCTGGGACTATCGAATGGGGATATTGGGATCTGTTTCCTGCGGGAGCATCTTGGACAGCGCCAGTTTGAAGTCTATTTTCCGAGTCTGGAAAAATGGGTTTTAGCAACGCGCTTGCCCAAAAGTATTGAAACTGCCTTTGCTCTAACCATTCACAAATCCCAAGGTTCAGAGTTTAGGCACACTGCAGTCGTACTGGACCATAAAGCCAGTAACCTGTTAAGTAAGGAATTGATTTACACAGCGATTACACGTGCAAAAAAAGCCGTCACATTATTGGTAGACCGCGAAGCATTTATACAATCGTTAAGCCTGAAAACTACCCGTCGTAGTGGCTTAAGCAGAAAAATCATTGAACAGTGTCATAACTTTTCAGGTGATAGTGAAACTGATTAATGTAAGCATATGCTTACAGCGATTCGGGAGATTTGCGGATAGAGCTTCACTGCCCTTTTTGAGAAGATGGGCCCTACAAAGAACTCAACAAGGAAAGTTGAGTATAATCGCATAATTATTATAAGAAAGTCGTGAGACAGCGAACTTACATTGATGTAGGTGAAAAAAGAGGAAACTTACAGCCGCTAAGCCTTGTAGTTTTGGGAGAGACTACAAGGCTTTTTTATATCTTGAGTTTATGGAAAGGTAGCATAATTTTATAAATTATTTAATTTATCTAAATCATCCATGTAAGATAAACAAGATGGGTTAAAAATGAGATTTGTGTAATATTAATCACAATTTAGGTTAATTAATGTAAGAAAATACTTACATATAGATACGAAAAACGCGTCTATGAGTAGCCCGGCTTTGTGGCAGAATCTACTACACAGGGATGTTGCAGTAAGAGCATGGAAAGTTTTTATTAACAATAATAACTATAAAGCGCGATGCAGCGTAATAAAAACAATAAATAATAAAAAAATAATGAAAAAGAAGAAACTACAGCGCACAAGAAGCCCGAGTCCTCTCGGGCTTTTTTTTATAGCTAAATAAAATTACCCATGTATCTAGCTAATGAGGCGAAAGATCAGCTGTTCTATATTTGTCTGAAATAATTAAGGCGTTTTTCATAATTTTTCGTTCAATCTCTAACCCAGTTCAACAAGCTTTATTTTGCAGATAAATGATATGCTTCCAGTGAATTGAGTGGATTTCTTTAAATCTATCTATCGTCGCATGATCTATTTTTGCAATCTAACGTAATTTCCCTTAAAATATGCAACTTGCTGTAGTGATGCACGGCAGTCAATGTTCTGAATTCTCATTACTTTGATTTTTATCAAAATATATAAGCATCTCGGAGAAATCGAATGGCTTTAACAAACGCAGATCGCGCAGAGATCATCGCTAAATTCGCTCGCGCTGAAAACGACACTGGTTCACCAGAAGTTCAAGTAGCTCTTTTAACTGCTCAAATCAATGACTTACAAGGTCACTTCAAAGAGCATAAACACGACCACCATAGCCGTCGCGGTCTAATCCGTATGGTTAACCAACGTCGTAAGCTTCTTGACTACCTAAATGGTAAAGACCACGGTCGTTATGTTGCTTTGATCGGTGCTTTAGGTTTACGTCGTTAATTCGATTTAAGCTTTATTTTCGGGTTTATTGCATGCATTGTGCTTTACAGCTGAAAACTAAAGTCAGCTTGGCTTTTTAGTCAGGCCTAGGAAGGGGCGAATGTTTCGCTCCTTCTTTGTGTTTAAAATTAGTGTTTCTTTCTGGTGAGGTCGGCTTCTAAGCTTTGTCATTTACTCGTTCAAAAGGACGTGAATGCCAAACCTTAGGGGTCTCCACTAGAATAATTGTTCACAAGAACTAGGAAAAAATAAAACATGTCGATGTTTAATATTGTTCGTAAAGAATTCCAGTTTGGTCAGCACCAGGTAGTTCTTGAAACTGGTCGTGTTGCACGCCAGGCCAATACTGTTGTGATTACTATGGGCGGCGTAACCGTACTGGTCGCTGTTGTTGCTCAACCGACTGCTAAAGCGGGTCAAGACTTCTTCCCGTTAACCGTAAACTATCAAGAAAAGCAATATGCTGCAGGCCGTATCCCGGGTGGTTATGGTAAACGTGAAGGCCGTGCGTCTGAAGCTGAAACTTTAATTTCACGTCTGATTGACCGTCCAATCCGTCCATTATTCCCAGAAGGTTATTACAATGAGATCCAGGTGACTGCGACTGTAATTTCTTCTGACAAGACTATGGAAGCTGACATCGCTGCGATGTTAGGTACTTCTGCTGCACTTGCGATTGCGGGTACACCATTCCGTGGTCCAATCGGTGGCGCACGTGTTGGTTTGATCAACGGTGAATATGTTCTTAACCCGAACTATGAGCAAATGGCTCAGTCTGACCTTGACCTAGTGGTTGCAGGTACAGAATCTGCGGTATTGATGGTTGAATCTGAAGCGAAAGAACTTTCAGAAGACCAGATGCTGGGCGCTGTATTGTTCGGTCATGACGAAATGCAAATCGCGATTCAAGCAATTAAAGAATTTGCTGCTGCAGCTGGCGCGAAAGAATCAACTTGGGTTGCTCCAACTAAAAACGAAGATCTTCAGGCAAAACTGAAAGAAGCGTTTGAAGCGAAAATCTCTGAAGCGTACACCATTGCAATTAAGCAAGACCGTTATGCGGCACTTGATGCAATTCAAGCTGAAGCAGTTGCTCAATTCGTTCCTGAAAATGACGAAACTGGTATTGCAGATGACTTGAACGAATTGTTTGAAGATCTGAAATACCGCACAGTACGTGACAATATCTTGTCTGGTAAGCCACGTATCGACGGTCGTGACACGAAAACAGTTCGTGCACTTGACGTACAAGTTGGCGTGTTAGACCGTGCACATGGTTCAGCATTGTTTACACGTGGTGAAACTCAGGCGTTGGTAACAACAACTTTAGGTAACACACGTGATGCCTTGATGGTTGATACATTGTCAGGTACTAAAACTGACAACTTCATGCTTCACTACAACTTCCCTGCATACTCTGTAGGTGAAACTGGTCGTGAATCTGGTCCTAAACGTCGTGAAATCGGTCATGGTCGTTTGGCACGTCGTGGTGTACAAGCTGTTCTTCCAGCAGCTGACCGCTTCCCGTATGTAATCCGCATTGTATCTGATATCACTGAATCGAACGGTTCATCTTCAATGGCTTCTGTATGTGGTGCTTCTTTGTCACTTATGGATGCAGGTGTACCAATTAAAGCACCAGTGGCTGGTATCGCGATGGGTCTTGTGAAAGAAGGCGAACGTTTCGCAGTTCTTTCTGACATCTTGGGTGACGAAGATCACCTTGGTGATATGGACTTTAAAGTAGCCGGTTCTGCAAATGGTATTACTGCACTTCAGATGGATATCAAAATCGAAGGTATCACTGAAGAAATCATGGAAGTTGCTTTGAACCAGGCGTATGCAGGTCGTATGCACATCCTGAATGCAATGAACCAGGTGATTTCACGTGCTCGTCCAGAAATTTCTATGCACGCACCGACTTTCCAGGTAATTACCATTAATCCTGACAAAATCCGTGACGTCATTGGTAAAGGTGGTGCGACTATTCGTCAAATCACTGAAGAAACTAAAGCTGCGATTGATATTGAAGACAATGGTACAGTACGCGTATTTGGTGAAACTAAAGCTGCTGCACAAGCTGCGATTGCAAAAATCCAGGCGCTGACTGCTGAAGTTGAACCAGGTACGATCTATACAGGTAAAGTGATTCGTATCGTTGAATTCGGTGCGTTCGTTAATATCCTGCCAGGTACTGACGGTCTGCTACATATTTCTCAAATTTCTAACGAACGTATTGCCAATGTTGCAGACGTATTGAAAGAAGGTCAGGAAGTGAAAGTACAAGTTGCTGATGTTGACAACCGTGGCCGTATCAAATTGACAATGAAAGACATTGAACAAGCTTAATTGTGAGATGACTTTTAAAGTCTGAAAAAAGCCTGCTTTATGCAGGCTTTTTTACATCTGAAGTTTATAAAATCAAAAAATAACGGCTGATTTAAGTGAGATAAATCCGTTAGATCCAGTCAATATTTGAATTACATTGCTTGCGATGATGTTGCTGGAGGATTATGTCTTGATCATATTTTTAGATTTTATTTTGATCAGAGCACTGGCAGCAAATTAAAGTTAATTGAATTTGCTGCCAGTGCAGATGTGATCTAAACAATACCGAATTGATTATTTCGCTTATGAACAAAACATCATCCACTAAATTATTTAGACCACCTTAGGTTTCTGGCATTTTTATAGAGGCAGGAAGTAGGATGCCAATCATTCTCCTGCTTATGCTTAAAATCACTTTTGGATTCTTATAACATGAGTTGCCTGCTTTTAGTCTTAACTATCCTGAATCAGGTCAAAGGATCTGCCTCTGAATTCTTGAGTAGTCTGTAAATCTCATCTTTTAGCTTTAATTTTTTTCGCTTGATTGCTTCGATGTCTGTATTAACAAGATTTACCGGGTCTAATGCCAGCTGTGCAATCTGTCGATCCAATTCATCATGTTCCTCAAAAATACGGGCGAAATACGGATTTTCATCCCGGAGCTGGGTAATAAGGTCGCGATATTCGGGGAACATGTACTTTAATTTTTTATTGCAATCTCTGGTTTTCATAATCAGTTATAAACTCAAAAAAATAATGTAAGAATCCCCGAACTATCTCAGTTTCAGCCGAGACAGACCAGGGAGGGGGAGGTTATTTGAAGTGCAGATGCTTCACTTCACGACGTAGCTGTTGAACTTCATCAATCAGATCCAGCATCATGGCGACAGCACTAAAAGATGCATCAAAATCACGTTGTAAGCGGTATGCCCGTTGTGCTCGGGTAACATCTTCACCAATGAAATGATAGGAAGTGTTACGACTACGGTTAGGTAAAATGCCATGTTCCATCAGCTGCATTACCCATTCCGGGCTTTGCCCGCATGCTTCTGCAAAATGGCTGAGATCAAATTGATGGTCATCCATGATTTCTGAGGGGATAAAACCCTGAGAAAAATTTTCTTTATATTGAATGGTGGTCATGGCCTGCTCCTTAAATATCCAGACTAAAGTCATTGCTGTGAATCAGATCGGGGGCATATGGTAATAGATAGGATTGGAGATAATGCCTGAGATCAGATTTCCCATGATTCAATATATGCGTGGCAGTCGTGCAAAAACTGCTGGAGGTACAAAACCTGCTTAAATTTAAGTTAGGCAAGTGATGAGCTAAAAGTGGCTGATATCTGCCACGCAATAGCAACTGTTTTGCCGAACATTGGTCAAAAATAGTTTCAGATGCATCACCATATTGCTTATTTTTATTTTTGAACATCCCTGTGCCGTGACCCGCTTTTAATAGAGAGTCAGGTAATCGTTGGAGCATAGAGGTATATGATCTGAACATAGTAAATGGATAAAAAATAACCGTGTTCGATCCATTATTCTGAGTTTTAGTGCACTACAACAGTGAAGATTTGTACCTTATTGTTTCAAATCATGACAATAAAAAAGCCTCCGAGTAGAGGCTTTTTAAAATACTAACTAAATTAGTGTTTTATCCAAGTTACGCTGCGTCCAATTACGGAAACGCCTACATAACCACGTAGAGTTAAGCGTTTACCATTAGCGTTCAAACGTGCTTTACCTTTATAGATCTTGCCCCCAATTGGATCCAAGACTTGACCATTGATGTATTCATTTGGCTTATTTGGATTTTGTTTAAAATTCCAAATAAAAGGTAAGCCAATGAACGGTTTACCTTTGAGCTTGCCAGGGCAGTTATGGCAAATAACTTGTTTTTCGGCACCTGGTAGACTCCGGGTTTCGACAATAATCCCTTCATAGGTGCCATCAGGTTTTTTGCGGATTTCGACATCTGCACGTGAATAGCCACTTTGGTCATCTACAGTCTTCCATATTCCAATCAATGGATCTACATTGGCTAAACTGCATACTGATACGGTTGCTAAAGAAATCCCCATACATAAAGCGCTTACTAATTGTTTCATATCCATCCTAGGAAATTATCGTTAGTTTTAAAAATAGATTTATTGCTCTAATTTATAAATAATAACTTTATAAATCAATTTATTATTTTGTGATGAAAGTTGTTTTAATACGGTTTAAATGAACAAAGAATCATGTTTTATCGAAAATGTTTGAAGCTTGTCCAAGTCATATCGCATAACTTGGACAACGCAATTTTCAATTTTTGATCCAGGTCATATTACGCCCGACTGGAAATCCTTCAGTTCGGCTATGAATTGCCAAATGTCGGCCATTATTTTTCAGACATGCACGTGCCTGATATAGTTTTCCCGAGATGGGGTCGAGCAGGGTGCCATTAATAAATTCATTAGTCTTTTCTGGATGACTGCTCAGACCCTTAAGCATGGTCAGTCCAACCAGAGGCTGATCTTTGAGAGAGCCAGTGCATTGGGTACAGTTTTGTTGTGGAACCGCCCTCGGAACCTCACGTACATTTACAATTTTGGCCATATAGCGATCTTTAGCATCCTTGCTGATGATGACATCTACCAGAGAATAACCGGTACGGTCATCAATGGTTTTCCATTGTCCAAGCAGTGGATCATTGTTGGCAGATACTGACAGGCTAATCATGCTTGCTGCTGCAACAATCATGGAACAGAACAGTTTAAATTTCATCATCACACATTCCCCAAGTATTAAAAATGCTTCTAAAATCTTAAAGGCATAAAAATATTATGGAATTAATATAGCGTGAAAAATCTACTAATTACCAGTGAATAATCAAATATCTCCAAGAAAAATTAAAACCTAAATTGATGAAAAATCACATTAATCGAGAAATGTGGGACGTGATGAGTATTTGATGGATTAGCACATTAAAAAGGGAAAGAGGCTGAAAGCTGGTTAAATAATTAGCTCAGACAGCTTTGGAAGTCAGGGTTAATTAATAGGGGATTGAGTTTATATTCATTAAGAATAGAGTGGGGCCAAGTATTGGTATTTCCATATAGCCGTGTAGAGCTGAAGGATATGGTAAGTTTGAAATTAAAAATATTTATTCTTCATGGAAAAGAAAACTCTGGATTTATAAAAATAAAAGCACTCCTATTGAGTGCTTTTATTAACAAAGATACCTGTAATTAACTAAGGTGCTCACCGAATAGACCTAAAGCTTCTTCAGCAGTAAAGGTGTATTGGCTGTTACAGAACTGACAATCCATTTCAATTGGATTCTGGAATTCTAAAGTTTCACGAACGGATTCAACCCCGATCTGTTGCAAGGCAATGGCACAGCGTTCTTTAGAACAGGTACAACCGAATTTCAGCTGTTCTGCTTCAGGCAAACGAACTTGTTCTTCGTTATATAAACGATAGAGGATTTCATTGGTATCCAGGCTAACCAGTTCTTCTGCTTTCAAGGTTTCAGTCAACATGGTCACTCGTGGCCACAAATCTTCATCCACATAGCGTTGTTCTTCTTCACTATTACGTGGTAGAAGCTGGATCAGCAGACCACCTGAACGCTTCTGGTCACTTGCCAGCACAATACGGGTTGGAATCTGTGCAGACAGATCATAGTACTGCATCAGACAGCCCGCCAGATTATGTTTATCCAATGGTACGATACCTTGGTAACGCTCACCGACTTCAGGCTCAATATTGATAAACAGTACAGGACTGATCAGGGCTTTTAGAACGGTACTGCTGTCTTCTGCCACCTGAAAACGGGGATCTTCCTCATAATCAGCCAACGCACGCACTTCACCACGATGGTTACATTCCGCCATCGCCCATTTAAACGTGCCAGTAGCCTGAATCTGCAGACTGATGCGTCCCTTGATTTTTAACGTACTTGCCAATAGGGCAGTCGCACTGAGCATCTCGCCCAAAAGGATTTGTACGGCAGGAGCATAGTCGCGCTGCGCTAAAATTGTTTGTAAAGCTTCTTGAAGATGCACTACTTCACCACGAACAGGGCTATCCTCAATAAAAAAGCGTTGGCGTAAATCAGACATAAAATTCTCCATAACCCTGCTTTAATGGTGACACTATTGTAAAACACAAGTTATGACAGATCATCTGTTATGGTATCAATTCCTGTGCCGTTGACATTCTGTTGCTTCTGTATTGGATTTATTACACTTTTACGATGTTGATCCTGTTCGAACAGGTAGCTTAACTCCGCCATGCTGCTGTGCTGTTGAGCATATAATGACTCAGAACCAGATTCCGCCTGCTGTTCTGCTTTTAATACAGTTTCATCATACTGACGGAACTGTAGAATTGTCTGCTCAGCGAGTTCTACAGATTGATGGGTTGCTGCCAGTAATGACTGTGTCAGTGCTAAAGCAGAAAGATAAGTTTCACGGAAAACATTTTCTACACCCAGTTCATGCAGCAAATGTGCATGATGGCGATCACGCGCGCGTACCCACAATTTCAGATCCGGGTAATTCCAGCACAAATGACGTACGACCAGCAAAGAATCCTCAATATCATCAATCGCGACAATCACCTGATCTTTGGAAGCAATATCTGCCCGTTGTAGCGCCGTGGTTTCAGTTGCATCTGCCTGAAAGAAAGGAATAGCTTGATCTTTGAGTAGGTCACTTGCTTCAACCGTATTGTCCATCACACTAAAGCTCAGACCTTGCTGATGAAGTACACGCGCTACGATTTGCCCAAAGCGACCAAAACCAATCAGTAAAATCGGTGTAGTGGCTAAAGGCTCTACCTGGGTATCAAAGTCTGCGACCAGATGATGTGAGCGATTTAATCGCGGTAAGATTTGTTGATCGAGCAACCAATAGAGCACTGGTGTTATTAACATGGATAGCGCCAACATACATAGCAGTGGCGATAACAAGCTGATATCTAAGATGGTATGGGTAACTGCAATAGTGAGTAATACAAAGGAAAACTCACCGCCCTGGGCTAGGCTAACTGCGGTTAAGGTGCTGGTACGCCAGCTATTTTGATAATAACGGGCAATTGTCAGACTGAGCACAAATTTACTCAATATGATCAGCACGGCGCCACCAATGATCAGTCCAGGCATCTGCAAGACATCACTTAGCTGAATCGCCAGGCCAATACTGATAAAACACAAACCGATCAATATGCCATGAAAAGGCTGAATGGCATTTTTCGACGTGTGGTCTGAAATCGGAATCTGCCAGCAGAATTCCGGCAAATAAGGCTCCTAAATATAGTGTTAGTCCCAGTGTCTGCATCAGTACCAACAAGCCGAGGATTACAAAAAATGCCACCAGGGCATGCAGGTCATGGCTGCTGCTTCTGGCAATCCAGCGATACA
Source organism: Acinetobacter sp. HA (assembly GCF_000264725.1). Classification (NCBI taxonomy): domain Bacteria; kingdom Pseudomonadati; phylum Pseudomonadota; class Gammaproteobacteria; order Moraxellales; family Moraxellaceae; genus Acinetobacter; species Acinetobacter sp. HA. The sequence continues at coordinate 27,951 of NZ_AJXD01000016.1, forward strand.
GGGGTTGCATCAAATAGCGGTTACACAGGAACAGTCCGGTAAAGGTTGCCATAATGGCAGCAAAATAAGCCACGCCATGTTCAGTCGAACTTACTCCGGAAAATAGTGGAATAATGGCAATTAGTGGAATCAGCAACAGGGCTTGAATTAATAAACTGATATAACTGAGCTGACCATGGGAAGTCGCGAGCTGCTCCTGTCGCATCAGATGTTGAATACTCAGTGTCATCGCAGACAGGCTGCCAGCCAGCCCAATGACGACACTGGTGATGAGACTTTGCTGTAAAAAAATGGCAGAACATAAACTCAGAATGGCGCCTGACCCCAAGACCAGTGCAGCAGTTGAGATCCAGGCAGAATGAGGCATCTGGATGAAGCGTTGTGGCCGTAGTTGTAAACCCGCCCAGAACAGCAGAGATAGGATACTGATTTGCATTAGCATCGAACGAAGTTGGGGATCAGTAACGAGATTCAGTGTTTCAGAACCGAGCACAAGGCCTGTCAATAAATAACCCAGCACTGCTGGCAGTTTCAAATAGCGGGTGATTGGCACAATCAGCAATGCTGCCACCAGAATTAATGTAATTTGCAACAGTATCGACATGTTCAACCTTAAATCTTATTTCCGTATTGCAGCTTGCAGGACTAGCTCAGTTCTTGTGGATCGACATCCAGGCTTAACTTCATTGAGGAAGGTTTGTCTTGCAGCATGGCTTGCCACCATGCCCTGACATAATAGTGCAAACGTGGACGGTCTGCAGACAGTAGTACCATATGTGATTGGTAACGGCCCGCCTTGCGTTCCATTGGTGCTGGAATAGGTCCCCAGATCTCCAGTTGCAGGTCCTGATACTGCCTTAAGAAGGCAGCATGTTTCTGTAAGAACTCTGTATTTAATGCCTGATCACGTGATTCGCAACGGATCATCACTGCATAGCGATAGGGTGGCATGCGGGCAATCTGACGCTGCTCTAAGGTCTGTTTGGCAAAAGCCCGGTAGTTATCTGTCACCAAGGTATTTAGCAAAGCATGATCAGGACGTAAGGTCTGTAGATAGACATCACCTTTATGCTCGCCACGACCGGCACGACCAGCCACCTGTACAATCAGTTGGGCAGTACGTTCGGTGGCACGGAAGTCCACACTGAGCAGACCAGAATCAATATCTAAAATAGCGACCAGTGTGACATAGGGGAAATGGTGACCTTTGGCCAGCATTTGCGTACCGAGCAAAATCGCCGGTTCGCTTTTCTGAATCTTGTCATAGATTTTCTGCCAGCTACCGACCCGACTGGTAGAATCACGATCTACCCGAATGACTTCATGATCGGGAAAGAGTTCATTCAATTGCTCTTCGACCTTGCCGGTTCCCATGCCGAGTGTTTTGAGTTCAGTATGATTGCAGCTTGGACAATGATCCGGCATACGGTGCAGGGTGCCACAATGGTGACAATGCAAATGTTGATATGGCTGATGGTGTACAGTGAAATTGGCATCACAGTTTGGACACTGTGCCTGCCAGCCACAGCTGTCACAAATCAAAACGGGTGCATAACCACGGCGGTTCAGGAACACCAGTACCTGTTCTTTTTTTTCCAGACGTTTGCGTATCTCCTGAATCAGATGCAGGCTGATGCCATGTTGTTTCTGTGCCACCTTTAAATCTAAAATATGAATCTTTGGCATTAAGGCTGTACCAGCACGCTGGTTGAGTTCCAGTACCTGCATTTTGCCATTGGCAACCAGTGCATAGGTATCGATGCTGGGTGTGGCAGAGCCCAGAAGCACCGGACATTGCTGCAAATGCCCGCGATAAAGCGCAACATCTCGGGCATGATAACGGAAGCCTTCCTGCTGTTTAAAAGACAGATCATGTTCCTCATCCAGGATGATCAATCCTAGATTGGGCATCGGGGTATAAATGGCAGAACGGGTACCCAACACAATCGAGGCTTTACCGGTTTCTGCAGCTTGCCAGGCTTGCAGACGTTTCGAGTCATTTAAACCAGAATGTAACAAGGCAATATGACAATGGAAACGTGACTGGAACCGGCTAATGGTTTGTGGCGTTAGGCCAATTTCCGGTACCAGCACTAAAACCTGTTTTCCCTGTTTCAGCACCTTTTCCATGATCTGCAAATAAACTTCAGTCTTGCCGCTGCCGGTCAGACCATCCAGTAAAAAGGCCTGATATTTATTTTTAAATTTCAGTACCTGTTGAATGGCATGCTGCTGTTCCGGATTGGCTGTAAGCGGCATTTGTGCCAGTTGAACAGGCTGCGGGCTGAAATCCTGGGGTTCCAGCACACATTCACAAATTCCTTTTTTCTCTAAAGCTTTTAGGGTAGCTGTCTCGATCCCTGCCAGGTTCAGTACAGTTTCAGTGGTACCGACTGGATGCAATTTTAAAATTTTATAGGCTTCCTGCTGACGCTCGGAACGGCCCACCTTGGCTTCTGCCTGGTCATCTAACAGTTTCCAGTTCCGGGCCAGCAGGTTATAGGGCTTACCCTGACGTAATAAGGTTGGTAAGGCACTTTGCACCACTTCACCAATCGGGAACTGGTAATACTGCGCTGACCAGTTCAGCAGATTCAGTACCTTGTCATCAATGAGCGCCCGGTCATCCAGTAATTCAGTAATCTCTTTAAGTTTAAAACTGGAATCTAGCGGAGTGTCTGGCGGTAGCTTTTCCATAATGACCCCAACCAGATTCTGCCGGCCGAAAGACACTGCCACGCGCGCACCAACTTCAGCCTGCTGATATTGTGCCGCACTTAAACTGTAATCAAAACAGTCAAACAGATGAACAGGAACAGCAACACGAACACGATAAACTGAAGGAGTTGAGGCTGGGTGATCTGAGATGGGCAAGTGAGACATCCTGATGAATTTTCGTCGTGCTAAAAAGGCAGTTGTGTTAGAGTGAGCAGATATTTTATATCTAAGAATATGAATGATTTTGATGGTCTGACGCAACTGCGTTGGGGCAAATTTTTGGAAAATTAGAGCATTACAATGCCAGCATATCAATTTATCGCGCTTGATGCTTCGGGTAAGCAGCAAAAAGGCGTACTGGAAGGGGACTCTGCACGTCAGATCCGTCAGCAACTTCGGGACAAAGCCTTGATTCCGGTGTCTGTTGATCCAGTCGAGCAAAAGGACAAGCATTACCGGCCGCGCTGGTTTGAAAAAAGCCTTACAGCTTATGACCTGGCACTGATGACCCGGCAACTCTCTGTTCTGGTTGCCGCCGGTATTCCGCTGGAAGAAGCCATTCGCGCCGTCGGTAAACAAAGCGAAAAGGTGCATGTACAGAACCTGCTGATGTCGGTGCGTTCCAAGGTGCTGGAAGGGCATAGTCTGGCACAGGGCTTGCAGCAATCCGGCCGCTTTCCGGAACTGTATATTGCAACCATTGCTGCCGGTGAACGTTCCGGACATCTGGACCTGATTATGGACCAGCTGGCGGACTATACCGAAAACCGCTTTGCCATGCAGAAAAAAATTCAGGGTGCAATGATTTACCCGATCATTCTGCTGCTGATGTCCTTTGCCATTGTGATGGGACTGATGACCTATGTCGTTCCAGACATTGTCAAAACCTTTGACCAGAGCAAAGATGCTTTGCCATGGATCACGGTCGCGTTGATGAAAGCCAGTGACTTTATCCGGATGGCTTGGCCTTTCATGTTGGCTGGTAGTGCCGTTGCTATTTTCCTGCTGGTGCGTTTTCTACGCACCACCGCAGGACATTATGCTTTTGACCGCCTGACCTTGAAATTACCGCTATTTGGCAAACTATCACGTGGGATTAATGCGGCACGCTTTGCCAGTACCCTGTCCATTTTGACCCGTTCTGGGGTACCGCTGGTCGATGCCTTAAAGATTGGTGCGGCGGTCAGCAATAACTGGGTCATTCGTGATGCCGTTAATCTGGCAGCAGAAAAGGTGACTGAAGGCGGTAACTTGGCGACCCAGCTGGAGCGTAGTGGTTATTTCCCACCGATGATGGTACAAATGATTCGAAGTGGTGAAGCTTCCGGTGAACTGGACCGGATGCTGGACCGGGCATCGACCATGCAGGACCGTGAAGTGACTACACTGATTTCGACGTTACTGGCTTTGCTGGAACCTCTTATGCTGGTGCTGATGGCAAGTATTGTATTAGTAATCGTAATTGCGGTGATGCTGCCAATTGTGAATATGAATAATATGATTTAAATAAAGTGTGGGTAGAATTCCAATTATAAGCCCAAACAGATTTTCAAAATTAAGCAATGAGAGACATGGAGTGAAAAGGACTGAGATGATGAATGAACAGCCAGATTCTTTAAAAACAGGCTCAGGTATGACGCGTATCAAACATGCTTCGGGTTTTACCCTGATCGAAGTAATGGTCGTGATTGTGATCCTGGGCGTATTGGCTGCACTGATCGTACCTAACGTGATGGGCCGTGGTGAGAAGGCAAAAGTTGATACTACAGTGATCAAACTGCAAAGCGTGGCCGGGTCTCTGGACCAGTACAAGCTGGATAATGGTAAGTATCCAAGTATGCAGGAAGGTGGTTTAGATGCTTTAGTCAACAAACCTGCATCTGCAAAAAACTGGTTACCGGGTGGCTATGTCAAAGGCGGTTATCCGAAAGACAGTTGGGATAATGAATTGCAATATGTCATTCCTGGTACGGATGGACGTTCATTTGACCTTTATTCATTTGGTGCTGATGGCCAGTCTGGCGGTGAAGGCACAGATGCGGATATTTATTATCAGCCTTAATTGAGAATCATTATAAATTTCTTCTTTATGGAATATATCACTTCATTTAATTGGGTATCTCAATACTAAGTGAAGTGATAATAACTCTTAATACATAAATATAATCTAAATACATGAATTTAAAATTAATTTTATAATCCATTCTATTTGATAGTCATAATAAGAAGTATTCCCATGTTTATCGATTACAATTATCGTAAAATATGAATAAATATAGACTTTTCATTTCCATAAAAAAGCTCATAATGATTTCTATGGCACAAATTCGGCCAAAGGAGATGGGTATGAAAGCATTAATTATAAGAGATGAAATAAATCAGTTTCATTGGACAATGCTGAAATCTGTCTTTTTGGTTCTAAGCATTCTTCCGGTGAGCCAAGCAGTTTTGCATTTGTGGCAAAGCACGGAAGGTAGCAGCCAGATCATGGTAGGTTTCTTTGCACTGAGTCTGATGAGCAGCTTGTTAGCTTTGTGCTTCTGGTCGGCATTAAAAGCCAGCGTCATGGAGGTGAAACAGGAAGAAATTTCATCCTTTGAGCGTGGCGTGGTTCAGCTCTACCGTTTTCTGCCGATGCTATCATTGGCCAGTATGATGTCCTATCTTGCTGTACAGATTTAATTATCTTTCCAATAAAAAAAACCGGGGCATAAGCCTCGGTTTTATTTTTAAAATATTGCATAAAACTTCCTCTCCCTCTGGGAGATGAAAAGCACTGCTTTGCAAGAGAAGAGGGTAAAAATTTACCTCTCCCTAACCCTCACTTGCGCTAATTTAAAAAGCAGTGCTTTAAAATTAGCTCAGGAGAGGGAACTTAAGAAATTATCTTCTCGACTTAAAGCTGACATCCACTTTACGTGGGCGGAAACGCCATCCAAGTAATAACAGCAGGGTTGAGAGAATCAGTACAGGCCAGTCACTCAGTTTCGTATACAGCGTTTCACCCTGCATTGCTGGCAACTCACCGCGTAATACCGCTTCTTGATCCATAGGCGCACGTTTCACGATATGACCATTATGATCAATAAAGGCGGTTACACCGGTATTGGTCGCACGGATAAACCAGCGACCATTTTCCTTGGCCCGCATTTGCACCATTTGCAGGTGTTGCTGCGGTCCAGCAGTTCCAGTAAACCAGGCATCATTAGATACCGTTACCAGAAAGTCGCTTTGACTGGCATTGCGACGGGTCAGATTCGGATAAGCGACTTCATAGCAAATCGCAGAGCCCAGATGCTGATTTTTGATATTTAGCGGTTGCTGATCATTTGCCCCACGAGAAAAACCGCTCATAGATGGATCATTTTGCAAAGCGGGAAGTACCCAGCTGAGCGCGCCGGAAAGTGGGATGTATTCACCAAATGGCACCAAGCGCTGTTTTTTATATAGCCCACTGGCTTCATCACCGATGGCCATGATGCTGTTGTAATACTTAGGTGTGCCTTCGGCTTGGGATTCTTTCAGATCCCAATAAGGAATACCAGTAACCCAGGAGCTTCCGGATTTCTCTGCCTGTGCTTTCATCGCATCTAGGAAATCAGGAATATCGGCCTGAAACATCGGAATCGAAGATTCTGGCCACACGATCAAATCACGACCCCATTCGGTCTTGGTCAGATTGGCATAGATCAGCAGGGTTTTAACCTGATATTCAGTCAACCATTTCAAATCTTGTGGAATATTACCCTGAATCAGAGACACGCTGAGTGGCTTAGTGCCTTCTTTCTGTTCCACAAAAGTCAGTTGCGAAGCTCCCCAGGCACCCAGCAAAAGCAGCAGGGATGGGATTGCCCAGAACACACGACGATTAAGAATCTCAACCAAAGCACAAGCCAGTATGATCACCACGAAGGATACGCCAAACACACCGAAGAGTGGCGCATAGCCATCCAGCAAACGTTCGGTAAAGGCATAGCCGGCAAATAGCCATGGGAAACCTGTAAAGACCCAAGTCTTCGCCCATTCAAACAGTACCCACAATGGCGCAAAGGTCAGAGGGGTTTCCGGAAAGAAGCGACGGTAGATAAAGGTCTGTACTGCGGTAAATAGACCCATGACCAAGGCCATGATCAGAATCATCACGACACTAAGGAATGAGCTGGTATCACCATATTCATGGATCGAGGTATACAACCAGAATGCACCAACAAACCATAAACCAATGCCATAAGCCCAGCCAATACCAAAAGCCTGTTTGGCACTGCGTTTACGCAGACAAGCATAAAGCAGCGCCGGAGAAAGGATGGCTAACCACCAATAGTGGTACGGCGCCAGCGCAAAACTGAAGATGGCACCGGAAAATAAAGACAGCAGCAGTGGATAAATCAGTGGAAGTTGCTCAGAACCTTCAGACTGTTTCAACAACTTGTCGAAATGTGCCCTCATTGGCGCACAGCCCGAATCGAGTGAATAGAACGGGCATCCGCTTCCAGAATGGTAAAGATCCAATTTCCAAGCTCAATCACCTGACCTTCTAAATCGCTCACCAATCCGATTTCCTGCAATAACAGGCCACCCATGGTTTCTACTTCATCATCAGAAAAGTCGGCATCGAGCATATTGTTAAAATGCTCAATTGGAGTCAGTGCTTGCACAATCCAGGTATTGGCTGTGGTCGGATCATTGTCGGGAACAATATACAATGCTTCTTCATCAGCAATATCATGTTCATCTTCAATTTCACCAACAATCTCTTCCAGAATGTCTTCTAATGTCACCAGACCAGAAGTGGAGCCATATTCATCAATTACGACTGCAATATGGGTCTGGGTATTTTTCAACATACGCAAAACCTGATCTGAACGTGCACTTTCAGGTACGAACAGTGGCTGGCGCATTAAGGCACGAATATCCACCTTAGAAGTCGGTTCGGTCAGGAAAGGCAGCAAGTCTTTGGCAAGCAAAATGCCCACCACATTATCAGGCTGATCTGATGAAAATACGGGAAAACGCGAATGCGCTGATTCTACCAAAACATGCAGAATATCAAGAAGCTGGTCATCTTCCTGTAAGCTGATCATAGAAGTGCGTGGTGTCATCACTTCACGAATTTTGGTCGCTGGAAGGTCGAGTACGCCTTCTAGCATCGCTACAGTATCGGGTTCTAGAAATCGACGTGAATCTTGTACTAGTTTTAGCAGTTCGTCGCGAGTTTCGGGAGCGGTTCCCAGCCATTTGCGTAAGCCGCGCATACCCCACGACGGGCCTGATTCCTCGTGCATGATCTTTCCTAAAAACTCTTAATATCTAAAAAAATGTAATTTTATCATACCGCAGAAAATGCAGTTGTCTATTGTAATTATTTAAGGCGACCGTGACTGTCGCAGTCAACTACTTAAAACGAAAATGGCAATAAAGCCAGTCATGGGTACAGACACATGTTTATGTTAAAATAACCTGGTCTTTCCCTCCTGAGCCTGCCGATGTCTGAAGCTGAAATTACTCCTAGCCTGCAACTAAATACCCGCGGTTTACGCTGTCCAGAACCTGTGATGATGCTGCATCAGGCGATTCGTAAGTCCAAGTCAGGTGATGTGGTTGAGGTGTTTGCAACGGATAATTCGACTTCATGGGATATTCCAAAATTCTGTATGCACTTGGGGCATGAATTACTGTTACAAGAAGAACGCCTGGATGAAAATGGCAATAAAGAGTTTCATTATCTGGTAAAGAAAGGGTAATAACGTGTTGGGCAGATGAAGTGAATCATTTGCCCTGCTTCGATTAATCAACACTTTCTGGGCGTGAAGCCTATTTCACAATAAAAACTTGAGTTTAAAGCGATAAAGTTTAAAGAAGCCCATCTCTTTAGCAAGCAAACGTCTTTTCTCTGGTCAGAGAACAATTGAAGCGAATCCATCAGACCAAACTCGCTAGGCTTAATCAATTAAATTTATTATAATGCCGAAAAAATAAGCATAAAAATAAAAATGATCAGAAATTCTATTGCTCAAATACTCGAACAATTGGGATTAAGCGCACAGAAACGCGCTTTACATATTCAGTTTTCTAATCAACAGCTTAATTCGGAAATCTTTCTGCAGCGTATTGATGGACAGCATGTGCTCAATCAAGGGCTGAAGATTGGACTTATTTGTTTATCTAGCAATGCTCTGATTCCTCTCAAAAGTTTCATAGGTACACAGGTCGCGGTAGATCAGGTAACAGACCAGGGGCAGCTTTTTCGCAGTTCAGGCATTATTACCCAGGCAACTCAGGGGCAAAGTGATGGTGCATTAACGCTTTATAAGCTTACTTTGGAAGATGCCACTTCACTTTGGCATAAACGCCGGAATAGCCGTGTGTTTATGGACAAAAGTGTCCGTGATATTACCAGAATATTATTTGAGGAATGGCAGAGTAAAAGCCCATTATTTGCGGCTGCACTCAAGCTGGATTTATCCGGTTTGCAGCAGACCTATGATGTGCGTCCTTTTAGTATGCAGTCAAATGAAACTGACTATGAATTTTTAACCCGTTTATGGCGCAGTGAAGGTATTAACTGGCTGATTGATGAATCTGAGCTATTGCTCCTACATTCCTCTGCACCGATTGCAGCACAGAAACTCAGATTGATTGATGATAATAGTCAATATCAGGCTCTAAGCCGCCGGGTAATCCGTTTCCACCGTTCCAGTGCTACCGAACAGACTGATAGTATGACCAGCTTTATTGCAGAGCGAAAATTACAGCCAACTGCTGTGCATATCCAGCGCTGGCATGCTGATCGTTTGAGTCAGGAGGAAGGTACAGGTTCAGTACAAAGCAGGCATCAGCATAGCCAAACTCAGGATAATACAAGTTTAGGGTTGGAACAGGCGTGGCATATTAGTCCGGCATGGGTCACTGACCTCAAGCATGAAGATCAGGCTACGTCAGCATCAAATGCACAAATTGAGAAAGTTAACCAGAACCTGCAACATTTTTATGATGTGCAGGCCAAGCAGTTTTTAGCAACATCTACTGTACGTGATGCGCAAGTCGGTTACTGGTTCCGACTAGATCAGCATCCAGAAATTGACCAGCATCATGCAGCCGATAAAGAATTTCTGATTCTTTCCAAGCAATTCTATAACCAGAATAATTTACCCAAAGACCTGAATGCACAGGTGAATGTTTTAATTCAGCAAAGCCAGTGGCAGCTGACAGAAGTTAAAGATGCTGATGAGCGCCAGACCAATCATTTAGTCTTACAACGTCGCAATATTCCTTTGGTTCCTGAATATCAGCCTTTATTGCATCGACCACCAGCCTGTCCGCAACGGGCAAAAGTAGTCGGGCCAGAAAGTGAAGACATTTATGTGGATGAATGGGGACGCATCAAAATCCGGTTTTTATTCACCCGTCCGGACGATCATACCTATGATAATGGAGCCGGAACGAATGACAGTGCTACTGACTCGGCCTGGGTAGATGTTCTCACGCCTTGGGCAGGGGAAGGTTATGGTGTGCGCTTCTTGCCACGTATTGGTGAAATTGTTGTGGTCGACTTTTTTGATGGCAATATTGACCGGCCTTTTGTGGTGGGCCGGATTCATGAAGGTCAGCGTTCACCAACAAAATTTGACAAGAAAGGACGCTTACTAGAGACCCAAAAACTTAGTGGTATTCGCTCTCAAGAAGTGCAAGGAGAAGGTTTTAACCAGTTACGTTTTGATGATACCACTGGACAGATCAGTGCACAGTTGCATAGCAGCCATGCTGCGAGTCAACTTAACCTGGGTGATTTGAGCCATCCGAAAGAACAGGCTGAAAGTGAGAGGCGTGGAGAGGGATTTGAGCTGAGAACAGACCAGTGGGGGGCAATACGGGCAGGTGAAGGTCTACTGATTTCGACCCACAAACAGCAGGTTGCAAGGGGTTCACATATGGAAGCTGAACCAGCGAAAAGCCAGCTTCAATCAGCTCTACAGATGAGTCAGGTGCTCAGTGATGTGGCTAAAAATCAGCAAACTGATCCAGTGGAAATTTTTGAGAAGTTAAAAAGCCTGATTGAGCAGATTGAACAACAGGATCAGAAAAAAGCTGCTGCCTTTAAACAGGCAATCATGATCCTAACGGCACCACAATCGATTGCGCTGAGTACCCAGCAGGACATTCATCTATCTGCTGATGGGCAGATTAGTCAAAGTGCAGGAGAGAGTATTAACCTGAGTACACAACAATCTTTGATTGCCCATGCCAGCCAGAAACTAAGCCTGTTCGCAGCGCAAGACGGAGCACGCTTATATGCAGGTAAAGGCAAAGTCGAGATTCAGGCACAAGGAGATGAAATAGATGCTATTGCGCGTAAAGGTATCAAAATTATCTCTACTGAAGATCAGATCGAAATTACTGCGGCCAAAAAGATTGTACTAACCGCGGGCGGGTCACAGATTGAAATCAGTAGTGCGGGAATTTTGTCAACCACTGGTGGCAAGTTTGAGGTAAAGGCGGGGCAGCATTTATTCGTTAAAGGAAGTCAGGTAAATACTTCCTTGCCAGCTTTACCTAGTTTTAAAAATCAGAACTGGATTGCTTTAGAGCATTTGGATGCTGATAATCAGCCATTTTCTAGCGTAGGTTATAAAATATTTTTTGAAGGTAACCAAATCATTGAAGGTCAACTCGATGATCAGGGTAAAGCTCATCATAATAATGTACCTGAAAAGGCGATTAGAGTGGAATATGAGCAGGCTGAGATAATAGATAAACCTTGGGATACTTATGATCTGGTATTAGATCAACTTGATAAAATAGAAGAATAAGTGATAAAAATGGCAGATTTTTTACCTTCGAGACAAGAATTATTAAATGCAATGGCAGCTATAGCTGCTCCTGTGAATAAAGCAATAAAAAAGGGACAAGAAACTTTAACTGATATTGCAGACTGGCTTTGGGTCGTGATTCAAGGGGATTTTGCTGAAGAGCAGAGTACTGCTCAGATTGTTACCGGTACTGTGATCTCTATGATTCCATTTGTAGATCAGATCTGTGATATACGTGACTTATGTGCAAATGCTAAAAAAATTAAAGAAGATTTACATAACCCATGGGCATGGATCGGGCTGATATTAACCCTTATTGGATTATTTCCTGTACTAGGTTCCTTATTTAAGGGCATATTTAAAGTACTTTTGGCTCCTATACGTAGATTTATGATGAGACCAGGAGCAAAATTAGTAAAGTTAACCGGCACTAATATTTATAAGTTAGCTGAACCATCTATTGAAAGTGGGATTACTGAATTAAATAAATTTTTAGCACGTCCCGCAGTAAAAAAAGCTTTAAAAGATACCAAGATTACCAATATTTATAAAGCAACAGCTGAAAAACTTAGAGAAATTAAAACTAAATTAACCAAACAAGCATTGCTTGAAGTATTTGATAAATTAATTGGATATTTAAGGCAAACAGTTAACTTTATTGATAAATACGGTAGCCAAATTATTGGACAGAAAGCTCGAAAAATGTTGCAGGATGTATTGGATGTGCGTCAAGCTGCTAACCAAAAATTGGGTGAGTTTTTAAAACCTGTTCAAGATTTTTTAGAAAAGTTGGCTGCTCGAATAGATAAAGAAACAGACCATGCGTATAAAGCAAAAACTAATATTAAAAATTTAACCCAATTTAGAAGAGTATCAGACGATGAAGAGTTAGATGCTTTTAGACAAAGGAAACCTAATTGGGTGCATAAAAAAATTAAAGGTGAAGAATTACCTTTTGAGCCTGCAAGCCAAGACCCTAAAACAGCAAATACTCCTTTGCATCCCAGCTTAGGAGATACCCAGTTAGCCTTAAAAAGCGGCTATTCTCATCCTCTCCAGGGAAAATATAATACTTTTGCTGAAGATATGATTGAAGCTGAAGTTTTTAAAGAAGGCGATGTACTAGTACGTGTAGTCGCACCTGGGAGTTTGGATAATAGTATCTGTTGGATGAGAAAATCTGAGTTTGATAAATTGAAAAGCCGTGAGGAATGGAGAGATAAGTTTGCAGTTTGGGCAAGCTGGAATAGTAATGGGGAATATCTTGAGTATACTGTTCCAAAAGGTCAGAAACTGTATGGTTGGGAAGGTCCAGCAGCCTCTCAACAGCGAGGTGAGTTTTATTTAAAAGGTGGGGGAATACAAATAGTCTTGGATCCTAAAGATTTGATCCCTTCCGGCTTAAGTAAACGTAAATTAACTGGATGGGGGTATGGTACAGATACAATAATTGGTGATTTTTCAATTGTAGGTGTGCCAGCTTTAGAAACACGATTAGGAGATTATACTTTGGCTCCTCGTTCGGAAAATAAATCAAAATAATATATACATTCTAGGTTTTTAATATGAATAATAGCGTCCATCCTAAAGAAGTCTATTTATTGGAAAAATTTAGTTCTTTAGATTTTTTTTGAAATAATGAGAAATAATTATCATAATTTTTTAACAGGATTAGAGGGATTATTTGAGCTTTATATTCATAATTTGCCTTATGACTTGAGAACCTTACCTTTTTCAGAGCAGGCAGATATTAATTGGGGAGAAACAGTATTGCCAAATCTAAGAAATACGATGGATCGTATTGATATTGCTTATATAAAAATTAAATCAGGCGATTTTACATATCTTGATTGTGCGGCAGAAATTCGATCAAATGATAAAGGTCTTAGTGAATTTTCTTTCTATTGGATGGATAATTTACCTCATAACAAAGTTAAACAATGTTGGGATTATTACTTAATTTCGAAAAAATACGCTTTAATTATTGAAAAAACATATCCAACATATTGGGATAAAGGGTTCCTTAATAATGAGTTTCCAAAGGCAGAAATATTTAATGGAATAAATATAAAGTTGCCAGGTTCTTATCCTATTTATCGTTTAGATTCAAGAAATATAGTTAGATCTAAAGAAAAAATAAATAAAACAGGGGTTTATGTATGCAATGAATATGATAATAAATTGATATTCCTGGCAAGTAGTAAAGAAGATGATAATGGTTTTGCACCTAGATATGCATGTAGAAATAAGGAAACTAGAGAAAAATTATATTTTGAAACATCTTGGACTTTAATAGAAAGAATTTCAGATCAAGGCGGTACAGTAGAATCTATTGTTATAGAAAATTTAAAAGCTTTAGCAGGCCAAAAATGTCCGAAAACAGGCTATTGGTGGAGTCCCGCAAATCAGTCTAATTCACGGTATTTTACAGAGGGAGATATTTTCCCTAAATTAGAAAGTGATTGGGGCGAAACAATTTGGTATTTAGAAGCAACAAATAAAGATTTAATTGGCTAAAATAAAACAATCGTAACTTGTTTAAATCTAAAAATATTTAGGTATTTAAAAGTATCCTATAAAAATAAACCCGCTTTTGAGCGGGTTTATTTTAATTCATATCAAATTACATATTTGGATATGAGAAGCACTGCTTCGCAAGAATTACCCTAACCTAACATTACATGTTAGGGTAATTAGGACCACCCGCACCTTCCGGTGTTACCCAGGTAATGTTCTGAGAAGGATCTTTGATGTCACAGGTCTTGCAGTGCACACAGTTGGCTGCATTGATCTGGAAACGCTTCGAACCATCATCATTTTCCATGATTTCATATACACCCGCCGGGCAGTAGCGCTGAGCTGGCTCATCCCATTTTGGCAGGTTCACGTTCACTGGAATTGAAGCATCGGTCAGTTTCAAATGCGCAGGCTGGTTTTCTTCATGTACAGTGTTCGATACAAACACTGAAGACAGGCGGTCAAAAGTCAGCTTGCCATCCGGTTTTGGATAGTTCGGCTTGAAGTTCACCGCATCAACAGTTTTCAATGTCTTAAAGTCTGGCACCAGGTCATGCAGGGTAAATGGTACTTTAAACACGTTCTGGTCGATAAAGTTGAATGCACCACCCATCCATTGCCCAAACTTATGCATTGCAGGGCCAAAGTTACGCGCGCTATACAGCTCTTCTTTCAACCAGCTGTTGTTGAACTTGTCTGTATAAGCAGTCAACTCTTTCACGAAGAAATCTTCGCCTTCAGTTACACGTGCAACTGCCAGGTCACCGCCTTTCTCTACACCGGCCTTGATTGCTTCAAATACCGCTTCACCGCAGAGCATGCCTGACTTCATCGCAGTATGTGAGCCTTTGATCTTGGCAAAGTTCAGGAAGCCGGCATCATCACCGATTAAAGAACCACCTGGGAAAGTGAATTTTGGTAGTGAGTTAAAGCCACCTTTGGTCACAGCACGCGCACCATAAGAAATACGTTTACCGCCTTCCAGATACTGTTTGATCAGAGGATGGGTTTTCCAGCGCTGCATTTCCATAAATGGATACATGTGTGGGTTTTCATAAGAAAGGTCCACGATCATGCCCAGAGTCACCTGGTTATTTTCCGCATGGTATAACCACCAGCCACCTGAAGAACCGGTTTCATTGAGTGGCCAGCCTGCACCATGCATAACCAGACCTGGCTTGTGCTTGGCAGGATCGATTTCCCATAGTTCTTTAATGCCGATACCGTAATGCTGTGGATCTGCATCTTTATCCAGGTTGAATTTCTGGATCAGGCGTTTACCTAAGTGGCCACGGCAGCCTTCAGCAAAAATCGTGTATTTCGCGTGCAGCTCGTAACCTGGAGTGAAGTTATGCGTTGGTTCGCCATCTTTACCAATGCCCATGTCACCCGTCTGGATACCTTTGACTGAACCATCTTCATGGTAAAGGATTTCAGAGGCAGCAAAGCCCGGGAAGATCGAGACTTCCAGTTCTTCTGCTTTTTGGCCTAACCAGCGCACCACATTGCCCAGTGAGATGACATAGTTGCCATCGTTATGCATGGTTTTAGGCACCATCCAGTGCGGAGCTTCTTGTGATTTTTCATCAGAGAGCAGGAAGAAGGTTTTGTCTTCAGTCACTGGTACATTTAAAGGTGCGCCTTCTTCTTTCCAGTTCGGGAACAGCTCGTTCATGGCACGTGGTTCAAGTACAGCACCAGAAAGAATATGAGCACCGACTTCGGAGCCTTTTTCCACGACACAAACGGACAGATCATTCAGGTTGTTTTCAATTGCAAGCTGACGGATTTTGATCGCAGCAGAAAGACCCGCAGGGCCTGCGCCTACGATGACTACGTCAAACTCCATCGATTCACGTTCGATGTGCTCCATGTGGGACTCCTCATATTACATTCGGTGGCAACCATAATCGGATGATCGGGTGCTGCCATGAGTATTTATAATTCCTGGACACAAAAAGATTAGTGTCTTTCATCTTGTGGGCTAGTATAGTTTTAAACCCAGTTTAAGCCAATTGGCTGAAACATATTATTTTTCCGTCATTAAGGTCTTCTACTATGGATAAGTCAGCAGAAACGAATCATCCGACGAAAAAAACAGCCATGAGTGATGATAAAAATTTAACAAATATTGCACAATACATAAAAGATGCACAGGACAGTCACAAAAGGTCAATACCCCCTTTAGATCAGTGGCAGCCAAAGCATTGTGGCACAATGGATTTGAAGGTTTTAGCCAATGGAGAATGGTGGCACGAAGGTCAATTGATTAAACGCCAAGCCATGATTGACCTGTTCTCAACAGTGCTATGGAAGGAAGATGGCAAATTCTATCTCAAAACCCCGGTTGAGCAGATCGAAATTGAAGTCGAAGATGAGCCCTTATTTGTAGGGCAGGCTGATCAGGTAGAAATTGATGGAAAAAGCTATATTCAGCTGACGACAACGACGCAGGATGTAATCATCGTAGATAAAGAACATCCAATTTTCATGCGTACTTTTGGTGATGAACAGCGCCCTTATGTGCATGTGCGTTTTGGTATTAATGCATTGATTCAGCGAGCTGTCCTTTTTACATCTGGTAGAAATGGGTGAGCTTATCGAAAATTCTGAAGGCGACACGGTATTAAACTTGAAAAGTGGTGATTTAGACTTGCATTTAGGCACCTGAGGTTTAAGCTTTGTGCCATGTCTGTCCATTTGAGCAAACAGCCCCTGTATGAGCGCCATTTATCCGATTTCGTCCACACTCGATCCCATTATTGATGTTACTGCAGATGCACCCATTGGGATTTTTGATTCAGGAATCGGAGGCCTCTCTGTTGCACTAGAAATTGCACGCCATTTACCGAATGAACGTTTCGTCTATTATGCCGATACTGCCAATGTGCCTTATGGTCCGCGTGAGGATCAGGACATTCGTGAGCTCACCGCGCAGGCAATTGAATGGTTATATCGCAAGGGCTGCAAGACTGCTGTCGTGGCATGTAATACTGCTTCAGCTTTTAGTCTGGATTATTTGCGTACGCATTATGGCGAGCGTTTTCCAATTATCGGTCTGGTACCGGCTTTAAAGCCGGCAGTTTTGGCGACCCATTCCAAAACTGTGGCCGTGCTTGCCACACCAGCAACTTTTCGCGGTCAGCTGATCAAAGATGTCATGACCCGTTTTGCCGAGCCCGCAGGGGTAAATGTGATTCCAGTCACCTGTCTGGATCTGGTGCCTTTTGTCGAGGCTGGCGAGCAGATGAGTCCCGCGTGTCTAGCGACATTAACCAAGATTTTACAACCAGTTGTAGATCAGGGTGCAGACTATTTAGTACTTGGATGTACACATTACCCCTTCCTAAAATCGTCAATTCAGTATATTTTTGGTCATAAAATGACATTGATTGACTCTGGATTGGCAGTTGCAAGACAAACCGCCCGTATTTTGATCAAAAATGAGTTATTATTTGAAGGCGAGCGTAAAGAAAGTGTAAGAATCGAAATTTTTGTCAGTGGTCAAAATGCTGAGCAAGTTCAACCGATTATACAGCACCTGATTCTGGACGATATTCAATGGTCTGTAAGTAATATATAAGCTGAGTTTTAAGTCAGTGAATTACATTATTTTAAAATTTGATATTTTTAAGTGGGGCACGCATATGCAACAGCTCATGGAAATCGAGGTGAACTGTGCATATTCGCGGTAGTTGGAGAGGGTTTGGAATGCTGGATAAACGTTATCAGGTTTTTATATCCACATCTGGTTCGGAAATGCAGCCAGAGCGTATCATCTTGTCGCAAACGCTGGTGGGTATGGGCTTCTTCTCCTGGGGGCTGGAACAGCGTAATCCACTCAGTACTGCCTTTGCTCGCCGTCAAATTGATGACTGTGACTATGTGGTAATCCTGCTGGGAAGCCAGTATGGTGAACAGTCCGTTTCTGGCGTTGGCTATATGCACCTTGAATATATCTATGCAGTAACCAAGCAGAAACCAATTATTGTATTTATGCATGATGACCCTGCCTCTCGTGAGCCGTCCCTGCATGATGCCAAAGCGGAATTGCGTGAAAAATTCAATGACTTCCGAAAACTGCTACAAAATGAAGTCGATCAGGTCTTTACCTATCGTAGCCTGCGTGATCTGGAAATGGCAGTTCGCCTGAACATGCCCCAGATGCTAGAACGCTATCCGGTGACTGGCTGGGTACGTCCCCAAAATGCCCAAGCCCTGCATGATGAAATTGATCAGCTCAAGGCGCGTATTGCCCAAATGGAAGCCGAAGCAGGCAAGCGTGAGCCTGATCCATTTCTGAGCTTGCCTAAAGTGTCCATGCATGAAATTTTTTCTTTTGAATATCGCATGCATGCCTATCAGGATGGTAACTTTAAAGAGCTCAAAATTCAGAAAAAACTGACCTGGGCTGAACTTCTGGCAATTCTTGGATCTACTTTTGTCAATCCAACACCAGAAGAATTCTTCTCTAAGCGTCTGAATGAATATTTAAATGAAACCGGTTTGGAAGATGCACGTATAGAAATGCCACGTGCTCATGCCGTGGCACGTGCACAGATGAACATTCGTGCCTTGCATAGCCTGAAAATGCAGATGCGACAAAATGACTGGATTGTACCGACTGGCCGTGATGACCGTCAGCGTTTACTATGGCAGATCACGGCTAAAGCCCAGAAATTGATAGAAAGTAATTTACTGGATAAAGATCGGGTTTTTCAATATAAGTCAGTATATTAATCCATATTATAAATTTATTGAAAACTGTTAAAGTACAGGGGTTGACCCCTCAAGACGGATGATCTGAATGTTTGCTAAACCGAAAGTCACCATTATCCTGGCAAATCTCGGTACCCCTGATGCTCCTACCGTTCCCGCAGTACGAACTTTTCTGCAGCAGTTCCTGTCCGATCAGCGTGTCATTGAAATCCCCAAACCGCTCTGGCAGATCATTTTGCGTCTGTTTATTTTACCTTTCCGTCCTAAACGGGTTGCGCAGGCTTATGCACAAGTATGGGCTAAAGATTCACCCATGCGTGAAATCCTGCTGCAACAGGTTGAAGCAGTCAGAGCAGAATTGACTCAGCGTTATCCGCAATTCGAGCTGAATGTGGTGCCCGCCATGACCTATGGCAATCCGAACATTCAGACTGTTCTTAGCCAGATCAGCGCACAACCTCAGGATCACGTGATCCTGTTGCCCTTATTCCCGCAGTATTCAGCCACTTCCACTGCGCCGCTGTACGATGCAGTCGCGAGATGGGTACTGACTCAGCGTAATCTTCCGGGTTTATCACTGATTCGTGATTATTATCAGCATCCGCTGTTTATTCAGGCATTGGCACAGAGTGTGCGTGACTATCAGGCGATTCATGGCAAGCCAGAAAAGCTGTTAATGTCGTTTCATGGTATTCCACAGCCTTATGCCGATAAAGGCGATCCCTATGCTGACCGTTGCCGTATCACCGGGAAACTGGTGGCTAAAGCTTTAGGGTTATCTGAAGATCAGTATGCGATTAGCTTCCAGTCACGTTTTGGCAAGCAGGAATGGGTTAAGCCTTATACCGATGCCTTGATTGAAGAGTGGGGTAAGCAGGGTGTGAAATCGATTCAGGTCATGAGTCCGGCTTTCTCGGCAGATTGCCTGGAAACCCTAGAAGAACTGGCAATGGAAAATGCGGATACCTTCAAAGCTAATGGTGGTGAACGCTATAGCTATATTCCGGCATTGAATAGCCGCGAAGATCATTTGCAATTGCTCAATTCATTGCTACAGGCTAATCTTGATGCATTGACTCATACTCTCGCTCACTAATTTTTTGAGGTTTTAAAGCCTATGCTCCAAGTCAAAATTGTTCCTGTAACTGCCTTTCAGCAAAACTGTTCCATTTTATGGGATACAGACAGCAAAGAAGCAGTTTTGATTGATGCCGGAGGTGAGCCAGAAAAACTGAGAGCAGAAGTCGAAGCGCTTGGTCTGACGGTCAAAGCATTATGGCTGACCCATGGTCATTTAGACCATGCTGGAGCGGTGGGTGCTTTGAAAAAAGCCTGGAATGTGCCGGTGATTGGTCCACATAAGGATGATGCGTTCTGGCTGGAGATGATTCAGGAAGTCTCTGCTCGTTATGGCTTCCCGATTCCGGAAAAGGTAGAAGTGACTGAATGGCTGAAAGGCGGTGAAGTACTGAAACTGGGGAACGAAGAATTCGAAGTCCGCTTTGCACCCGGTCATACTCCAGGTCATGTCATGTTTTATAACCGCAATCATGGTTTGCTGTGGACGGGGGATGTGCTGTTTAAGGGTTCGATTGGTCGTACTGACTTCCCACGTGGCAATCATCAGCAATTACTCGATTCAATTCAACGTGAATGCTTTAGCCTGCCTGAGGAAACTCAGTTTATCTCAGGGCATGGTCCAATGAGCACGATTGGTTTTGAAAAGCAGCATAATCCTTTTGTCGCAGGTAAAGCAGGTTAAGCGCTTAATGTAAACGTAGTAGTTATCTAAAAAATGAAAAAGGAATCGATTCTAGATTCCTTTTTTATTTGAGTGGGTTAATGGGTTATACAGATTACATATTAAGCGAAAGGGTCATTTTGTAGTTTATGTACCTGAAGTTTAATAATCCAAAAAGCCAGTGCAATGAGTATACCAATGCTAATAAAAAAATAATCATGGCGCATGATACCCGTGCCAATACTGAGACAGCATAGTAGAACAAACAAGAACATGACAGTCTTGAGTATAATTACTAACATTTATAAATCCCTAAAAAGATAAGTCATTGACATTCTTTATAATTTTTTATGTTTTCCTACTTATTTAAATTGAAAAATTATTTTATTATCAACTATATAGAATGTTTTCGCAGTTTAACATTTGACCAAAAATAAATTCAAGATAAATACTGACCTTAGTTTAATAAAACTTATAAGTAATTCTTCTTTGAGCTAGAATTTTTAACAGACTGTGCAAATATTTTGGTTTTTACTTCAAGCGAAAGGATCATGTTGCAGTTGCCGGATTTGCAGTCTTAATATCACGATGGCCAGAACCAGCAGGATACCAATCAAGATAAAGATATAGTCCTGTTTCCAGAGCCCAAGGCCAATACTGGTGCAGCATAGCAGGATCAAAAACAGCATAAAAATTTTAAGCAGGAGGATAAACATCGGCATGTCCTCTTTTTTTGTTATTTTATTAGAATAGTTATTTAAATTTTATTTTATTAATCAATAATATATTGTTTCTAGGCTAGTCTAGCACCAAATGAAAAAGGAATTCAATCCGAATTCCTTTCCTCTGGTCAGTCTCATTTAAAACTGGTCTTCTTCACGGCCTCCATCAGCTTGCGGAGCATCTTGAGTCGGCAGCTTATAGTCTTCATTGGCCCAGGCACCCAAATCAATCATCTTGCAGCGTTCGGAACAAAAGGGACGAAACGCATTGTCTTCCCACGTAGTCAGTGCACCACAACGTGGGCATTTCAGGGTCGTTGGCATGGACAATACTCCACAAAAAATTGGATTCAATTAGGCAAACATAGCCGCACTTGTTAGACTTATGCGGTTTTCATTAGTTTGATCTGATTATGCCAATTCGTCAATTTCAAGCGCAGCGTATGCATGCCCCTCGTGATTTTCAAAGCATCAGCCCTGAACCGATTTGTGTCGAAATTGGTGCAGGCAAGGGCAAGCATGCCTTGTTATTTACCCGGACACATCCAGAGCACAAACTGATTGCAATTGAACGGACCCGTGAAAAATTTCTGGCCATGCAAAAGCAGCATGAATTGGAAGGCCAGCCAAATTTAAAAACCGTACATGCTGATGCCCTGCCATGGGTGGTACATGCACTGTATCCTGGCCAGGTAGAGCAGTTCTTTGTCCTGTATCCAAACCCGGAACCACATAATCCGGCACAGCGTTGGGCCAATATGCCGTTCTTTGAATTTTTGCTATCACGGCTGAAAACAGGTGGTTCGATTACGTTGGCAAGTAATATTCCGGAATATATCGATGAAGCTGAACAGCAGATGAAAGAGCTATGGAAGCTGCCTTATGACAAGCAGATCATTGCATCCGATTCGGCCCGTACCCATTTTGAGATCAAATATCTGGAACGTGGTGAACTGTGTCAGCAGCTAATTATTACGAAACCTGAGGGTTATACCACCCGCTTTGATGATTTCCAGCCTCTACAGGGGCAAAATGTTGCGCCTGTGGAATAAGCCATGAGTAAACGCATTGCGATTGTTGGTGCCGGCCCGGCAGGGCTGATGGCAGCAGAAGTGCTGAGCCAGCAGCATTATGACGTACATGTCTATGAGCAGAAGCCTTCAGCTGCGCGCAAATTTCTGATGGCAGGCAAGACCGGTCTGAATATCTCGCATGCTGAACCGGTAGAACAGTTTATCCAGCGTTATGATCAGGCTGAATGGCTAGCGCCGTGGGTAAAACGTTGGGATGCTGCCTGGATCCAAGAGTGGATGCAAGGTTTGGGCATTGAACCCTATATTGGTTCTTCTGGACGGGTGTTTCCAACCGAAATGAAGGCCGCTCCGCTGTTACGTGCCTGGTTAAAACGTCTGGCCGAGCAGGGGGTACAGTTTCATTACCGCCATCAGGTGACCCAGTTAAAACAGAATCAATTGGAACTATTGGATCTGAAAACTGATGAGCTACGAACAGAACTCTTTGATGCGATTATCCTCGCCTGTGGCGCGGTATCCTGGTCAAAGCTTGGCAGTGATGGTCAATGGCAAGCATGGCTAAAGACAGAAGAAATTGAGCCTTTTCAGGCCAGTAATGTCGGAGTGGAGTATCCATGGTCTAGGTTTATACAGCCCATCTTTGGTCAGCCACTGAAACGGGTTGCAGCTTGGGTGGAAGGCAGTGACAAGACTATGGGTGATATCGTCATCAGTCATTATGGTCTTGAAAGTGGCTTGATCTATAAACAGGGACGTGGTTTGCGTGAACAGGTCAAACGTGGGCAGCCCATGCAACTGTATCTGGACCTGTTTCCCGATCAAAACGCAGCACAACTGGCGCATAAACTGCAATCCAGCAAGAAGCAGTCTTTAAGCAATGTCTGGCGCAAGGCAGGACTGGAAGGCGCTAAAGCTGCACTGGTGCGAGAGCTGGTGCCTAAAAATATCTGGCAGGATGCTGAACATCTGGCACAGCAAATTAAACAGTTGATGGTTTCTCTTCAGGGATTCCGTCCAATTGAAGAGGCGATTAGCTGCGCAGGTGGTGTAAAACGTGATGTGCTGACGGAACATTTGCAACTTAAATCCAATCCTTATGTATTCCTATGTGGAGAAATGCTGGACTGGGATGCGCCCACCGGTGGTTATCTGTTGACTGCCTGTATGGCAACCGGTCGTGCAGCGGGTGAAGGTGTCGCGGCTTATCTGTCTGATTCTGCTTGAAGCGAAGATATTTTAGACATTCACAGTCAGTAATTTTTTAGGCTATATTGGGCGAAAATTATTCACAAGGAGGTTTGCTGATATGTCGACTCAAGATCATTATGCCGGTAGCTGTCTCTGCGGTGGAATCCAGTATGAAGTTCGTGGATCGCTGGGTGATATTATTCAATGTCACTGCCGCCGTTGCCGTAAAGCTACCGGTACTGCCTTTGCTACCAATAGTCCGATTGCTAAAGCAGATTTTCATCTGCTGCAAGGACAGAAATTACTCAAGTCATTCACTACCACGACTGGCGTGAGCCGAAATTTCTGTAGCGAATGTGGTTCTCCGATTTATAGCGTGAAAGCAGATCTGCCGGATGTTTATCGTCTGCGTATTGGCAGTCTGGATACACCGATTGAGCAGAAACCGACTTGCCATTTCTATGTCGGTTCTAAAGCTGAGTGGGAGGACATTCACGATACCTTAGCGCAATATCATGAACGTCCTTAACAGAAAGCAGATCAGTCTTATTGGACTTTAGCCTGAGTTTTTGCATACTGGTTACGCCAGTGTTCCAGCTGTTCCTGAGCATGCAGATACTGTCCCAAACCTTTTACACTTTCCTTGGCATCATGCTGGATCGCTTTATCTGAAGAGGTTGTGCCCAGCAGTTTTTGCTGTTGTTCCCAGTATTGATAAATCAGTCCCTGAATATAACGACCCTGTTCAGTTTTCAGTTCCAGACTTTTTAATAAAGTCAGTGCAGACTGGATATGGTCACGCTGACGTTGCTGCATAAATTCTTCAGTCAGATTGCCTTCTTTACGCATGCGTTCAGTTTCAGCTTCGATATCCTCATTTAAGGATTGCAGGCGCTGCTCAAAGTCATCCAGTACGGCAATATCATGTTGATCATCCGCTGTTTGCGGAAAATCTTTCACCGGTTGTGTTTTCAGTTCCTTCATCACTTCTTCAGCTGCTTCATTTTGCTGAGCCGCTTCCTGTTTCGGCGCATCTTTCTGATTACACGCCACCAGCAACAGGGTGGATGTAAGCAAGGTGATTCGGCTGAGATTCTGAATATTTGGCATTATTTTGTCCTGTTAAAGTTTTATCAAGGCGTTAGAATTTTTTGAAAGATATAGACATGGGTAATATAGGGGAAGTCAATCTGTTCATCAGGCTGCTTGCCAGTATGTTCTCGTAGGATTTGTTCAAACTGAGATTTGAGTTGCTGCTGTGCATCATCAGACTGAGCGGCGATAAAGCTGGTCGAGAGCAGACGTTTGGACACCACCTGTTCGACGGTTCCAGAATGGAACTGCTGCAAAGTCGTTTCTGCTACCGGTCGAAACAGCTGCTGATCTTGGAACACATTGCGCCATTGACCACTATGGTAGCGTGGCGTATCGCCTTCCATGGGGAGAATAAATTCTGCCAGAGCTTTGACCCAGTCGACATTAATATCACGCTGGTTCCAGATCAGGACCAGATAGCCCTGATCTTTCAGAGTCCGATGAATTTCCTTAAGGCTGTCGAAATTGGCGAACCAGTGAAAAGACTGTGCGCAAAATACAGCATCCATCGAGGCATTTTCTAGCGGCAGGGCGTCACTCATCGCCTGCAAGGTCGGAATATCTGGATGAACCTGCTTGAGTTGCGTTAACATCTCTGCGACAGGATCAACCGCCAGAATATGCGAACTGAGTAATTTCAGCTGGGGCAGGAATTTACCGGTACCGCTACCCAAATCAAGTAATTGGGCATGATGGGGTAAGCCAAGCTGCTGTTGCAACCAGGGTACTAATGCTTCAGGATAACTTGGGCGCACCTGCTGATAGCGCTCAGCAGCGCTACTAAAACCTTGTTGTGCAGCAGGATGTAATGATTGTGTCATATTTTGCGCTTTTTAATCTTGGTCTTCGCTATAAAATAGCATATTCATTTTTGCATCGTTTTGCGCCATTGAATTTGTAATGGAAGCGTTCGTTTTATAGGCATGGGAAAGTTATGGAAAAACAAATCGTCTTTGAAGATGAGCACATTCGCGCAATCTTTATGCCGGGTTCATCTTCAGAACTGATCTTCTCCTTTGGGGATCTGATTACCCGTGCCAAGGGAACCACCATCAATGCAGAGAAGTCGCTGCAAAAGTTTGAATTCAATGTGCTCGGGATTATGCCCAAGGATAAATCCTGGTTTCCACAAGCGTCTATGCAAGCCATGCTGGACGCAATTGCTGAACTGATTGCACCATTTGAGCAGCGTATTGCCTATGGCGGTTCAATGGGCGGCTATGCGGCAATTAAATATTCCAATGCTCTGGATGTACAGCGCGCCGTAGCCATGGTGCCGCAATACTCGATTGATCCGGAAGATGTGAAAGACGCCCGTTATAACATGTTCTATCAGCCGGAACTGAATGGCGAGATGCGCATTACGAAGGCAGATGTCAGTGAGGATCGTGAATACATTATTATTTATGATCCGCACTATGCACAGGATCGTGCGCATTATCATAAACTCAGAGAAGTCCTGCCGCCACATCACGTATTGCATCTGGCTTTTACCAATCACGATGCCATTGCCGTGTTGGCAAGCTCCGAACTGGTGAATGATTTCCTGCTGCATGAATTTGATGCCAGCTATTTTTATCAGAAGATGCGCCGGGTCAAAAAGAACAGCAAGTTTTATTACCGTAAGGTGATCGAAAACCTGTTGCCACGGCATCGGATGGCCTTGGGCCGTATCCTGAAAAATAATGACCTGCAACTCGATTCACAGTTTTTTGATGCTAATCAGAAGCAGACCATTTTGCGTGAGTTACTCAGCAATAAACAGGTGGATCAGCATGATCTGATGAAACTCGGCATTCAGGTCAACCTGCCGCAGGAAAACCGTCAGATCCTGCTGGATATCTATGGGCATGGTCTGGTGTTCAATGTCATCAGTAACAAGATTGAAAGCTATGCCGATCAGGCGATTGCGCTGAACCATAAATTCCTGATTCCAATTTATGCGCGCGGCAACGGCTTGTTGACCATCAGCTTGAATGACGAACGTTATCTCGTCGTCATGAATGACCGTCATATGATGAAGCTGGTCAAGGAACAGGAACCGCTTTCGGTCGGAATGCACCCAATTTTGATGAAACGTTATACAGATTTCTATATGTTCAGTTATAAGGAATTAAGTCTCAAAACTGATGAATACGGTGCAGCGGCATTTGTTGATGACAGTGACAAAAATACGCACTTTGTGACACGCAGTGAAGCAAATTAACTTGAAATATCACTTAAAAACAATGGCTTGACTTATTGTTTTGCTGGCATAAGATGTAGTTATGCGGTATGGATTTTTCATTACCGCACGCGATCGTTTTCGTGAGAAGGGGGGACATCTTATGCAATCTACACAGTTCGCCACCATATTTTTAATGCTAACTTTGGGCCTGCCCAATCTGGCATTCGCCAAAGACAGCGTACACCCGACCATTATTTTCCTGAGTGCAACTATCGTATTTTTGATGATTCTGACCGTTTATATTGTTTATAAAATTCGTCATTCTGTGCGTAACCATCTGGATAAACCACTCGATTAAACAAGGCAGGATAAAGTCTAAAAAACGGTTGAAAACCCTGTATGACTTGTTTTAAATGACAGGATAAATTGTCTAACAGGATTGAGGGTCAGGCCATGAAAGCCGTATATTTGGATTATGCTTCTCTAGATCAACAGGATCTCGACTTTCAGGTACTGCATGGCGTATTTGACGAGTTAATTTTATATCCTGCTACTTCTGTGGCTGAACTTTTGCCACGCGTGCAAGATGTCGACGTCATCATCACCAATAAAGTCATGGTAAATGCCGAAACCATTCAGCAATGCCCTCAACTGAAACTGATTTTAATCTCTGCGACTGGTACCAATAATGTTGACCTGGCCGCAGCTAAAGCACGCAATATTGTCGTGTGTAACTGCCAAGCCTATGGCACTTCCGCTGTCGCCCAACATACCCTCATGTTAATGCTGAATCTGGCGACGTCTTTCCTGCCTTATCAGCAAAAATTACAACAAGGCGAATGGCAAAAGGCGACACAATTCTGTTTGCTGGATGCACCGATTGTAGAACTGTCTGGTAAGACTCTCGGCATTGTGGGTTATGGCGAACTGGGTAAGGCAGTGGCGAAACTGGCAGAAGCGTTTGGTATGAAGGTGATAATAGGTTCATTACCGAACCGTCCAACTGATGCCTCACGTGTACCATTCGCGGAGTTATTGCCACAGGCTGATTTCCTGAGTTTGCATTGCCCACTGACTGAAGATACCCGCAACCTGATCAGCCATGCCGAGCTGGAAGCTATGAAATCAAGTGCTTTCCTGATTAACTGTGCGCGTGGCGGTATTGTTGATGAAGCGGCTCTAGCACAGGCATTATGTGCAGGCAAAATCGCAGGTGCTGCCACCGATGTACTGACGGTAGAGCCGCCGAAAGAGGGCAATATTCTGCTCGATCCAGACATTCCGAATTTGATCGTTACACCGCATAATGCCTGGGGCAGTGTCGATGCCCGCCAGCGCATCGTGGATCAGATGACGGAAAATGTTAAAGCCTTTCAGGCGGGCCAGCCGATTCGCCAGGTGAATTAAAACTTGTCCATAACAAAAAAAATGCTGATCGAATT